>NZ_JABAEE010000053.1:0-50594 GCF_023701885.1 Pseudomonas sp. CG7
TGTATAAGAGTCAGCCCCCGAGCCGCCGCTCAGCGCCACCTTTAAGCCATAAGGGATCCGCGCATCAATGCCGCTCAAGGTGCTCCGACGGCCGGGGTGAGTGAAGTGCACCGCATCGAAACGTAGGTCTCCGTTGGCAGGCATCGGTTGGGGGGTAGTTGGGGTGAGCACCGTCGCTTCTTCACCGCGCAATTCCATAACACGACCGAGACTGACCGTCATCCGCTGGATCGCCACATATAGCCCAAGCAAACTCTGAACCGGCCCGACGGCCATGCCCAGATAGGTGGAAAACGCGATCAGCGCACCGAGTTGCCAAGTGCCCTGCACTACCCAATAACCGCCAATCAAAAACGCGCAGGCCCTGGACAATGAAGTCAACGTACCCGGCACAGCCTGGGTGAAAAACTCAGTGATCTGCAGGCGCAACAATTGGCTCATATACCCCTGCCCCAGCATCTCCAATCGGCTTAATTCCTTTCGCTGCTGACCAGCCGACTGGATGAACTTCATCACCGGCAAGGTTTCCACCATAAACGAAGACAAGTCCGCCGATCGCTCACGCAACTGCCGCACATCTCGCTCGACCTTTCTGCGCATCCAGCGTAGCCAGAGTACGTCGAGGGGAATCAGGACCAATACGAGTAGCGATAATTTCCACGACAGTGTCAGCAACATCGCCACGGCGCAAATCAGACCGACCACACTTGATACTGCTGAAAATAATGAGTCTACGGCGAAGCGCTGAATCTCGGCGACATCACCATCGAGTCGCGACATCAAATCGCCAATGCGCCGCTCCCCGTAAAAGCTCGGGGACTGGGTTTGCAGGTGCCGGTAAAGATCGTCACGCAGCGAGAATAAAATTCGTCCGGACAAGCGTGTGTGCAGATAACGATTAACACCTGAGAGTGCCGTGCCCGTAATACCGGCGAAAATCATTAGGACGGCAATCTGAACCACCATTGAAAAGTCGCGCCCCAACAAACCATCGTCGATGAGCAGTTTGGTAAGCCATGGCTGCACCAGCACCAGCAGCGACGCGAAGATCGACAAACCGAGCAAACCGATGATCGCCAACCTGTGAGGGCGAACAAAGCTGTAGAGCCAACTCAACGCGGCTTGCAGAGCCTCAGGGTTGTGGCTGTCGATCAGTCGCACGATAAGGCGCTGCATCAGGAGCGCAACTGTTTAAGTTTGCGATACAGCGTCGCACGGCTGATACCCAACGTGTCAGCAGCAGCCGAGACATTCCCCTGATGGGTGTCGAGGGACTGGCGGATCAGCTCCAGTTCATTCTCTCGGATACTGCCGGACGGCGGCCGTTCGCTGGCGTTAAGTTCATCGAGCATACTGTCGGGCAAATGTTCGGGAGTGAGCACGCTGTCCCCCGCCTCGCGCATGGCCAGCGCAGTACGCAGGACCATTTCCAGTTGGCGGATGTTGCCCGGCCAATGATAGTCCAGTAGTAAACGACTCAGTTCCTCGTCCAGCAGCACATCTGGTGCCCCAAGCTTGACCAGCAGCTGAGTCATCAATGGCGCCACATCGTCACGTTCACGCAAGGCCGGGAGCAAGACACTGATACCGTTGACCCGGTAAAACAAGTCTTCGCGAAACTGTTTGTCTTCCACTTGGCGTTTGAGGTCGCGGTGAGTGGCGCAAATCAGCGCTATATCGATGCTCTGCTCTTCGCCGGCACCTAGCGGCGCCACTTTGCGATCCTGCAACACACGCAACAGTCGCGCTTGCAAGGCCAGCGGCATGTCGCCGATTTCGTCCAGGAACAAGGTGCCACCATGGGCCTGTTGCAACCGACCGACCATACCGCCGCGGCGAGAACCGGTGAAGGCGCCTTCGCGGTAGCCGAACAGTTCTGACTCGATCAAACCTTCGGGGATCGCCGCGCAATTGACAGCCACAAATGGTCTGTCGCAGCGAATGCCGGCCATGTGCAGGGCACGGGCGATCACTTCTTTACCGGTGCCGGTTTCACCCAACAGCAAAACGGGCAACTCATTAGCTAGACCTTGACGAGCCATGCGCAAAGCGCGGGCATAACGGGTATTGCTACCGGCCAGAGATTCAAGCTGGGGTTGAGTTGGGGGAACTTTAACGGTGCTTCGCGACGGGACGCTTACGCTGATCGAGCGTTGCGGCACGCGCAGAGTTTTGTAAAAAAACTCACCTTTAGCGGTCCGCAGGTTGCCCACTCTGCCCCCATGCGACTGTGACAGCAGTTGCATGCCATCGACGCCCAGGAATTCCTCGCAACGCCGTCCGACCAGCGACGAGCGTTCATCATTAAGCAATTGACACGCCTGGGCACTGACACCAAGTATCTGCCCCCCTAGGCTCACCGCCATCAGCCCCTGCCAGGATGATTCGAGATATTGGCGGCGGCTGTGAAACGCCAGAACTATTTCGTCGGGGTAACTGGCGTTGAATACACGACTTTCGATTTGACTGACGGCCATAGACAGCAGTGCGGTTCTTTCTTGAACGCGCCCAAGCGGACCTTCGCGGGTCAGATCGAGCACGCCGAGCAAATTGCCTTGTGCACAATGAATCGGTACGGAAGCGCAGGAGATTTCATTGAGGCGATCGAGAAAGTGCTCGCCGCAATCAATCGTCGTTGGCCGGGCTTCCACCAGGGCAGTGCCTAAAGCATTCGTACCGCGAAAAGCTTCGCTCCAGCAGGAGCCGAGAGTGATGTCCTCCATGCCCATACCCTTGAGGCGATCGGCGCGACCTTCGACAGTGAGGATGGTGGCATCGGCGTTGGCGAGGACAATTAAGCCTGTCTTGCCCTGACGCTCGGCCAGATAGTCGATGGCTGGCAGAGCCGCGTCAATCAGCAAGCGGTTGCTCGCAGTTAAAGCCTCAACATTCGAACGAGATTGCTGCTCCAGCTCGTATCCAGCATTGTAGAGCACTCCATGCTCCATGCTACGTCGCCATGAAGCATCAATTTCAGCGCGCAACAAACCATCAGGAATTGCCCCATCGTGGCGCAGCTTTTCACGGGCAAGATGAGCTTCGGGTCGACGATTATCTATTATTGTTTTCTTGATCATCCTGGAGAACCCCAAGTTAATTCGTCCACCTATCTGCGCTCGTAGGCGCGGCGCTTTGTCTAAGCATCACGTTAACACCCCCTCGATTGCAAGTGAGGTCGTTCGGGTTACTGTCATTCGATATACCTAATTCGACCAATGAAACGGCACGCTCTGTTCGCCGATTTTCTGCCCGGAATTCAAGCTTTTGCCAGTGAGCAAATGCCCCGCCATAGCGACCTCACCGGGCTTCTAGCATGCCAAGCTACGGCATTCGACCACACAGGCGATTCCCACCCGCGTATTGACTCTGCCATTGATCCTTGGGAGCAGCTTCTTATGACAGATGGTCGCACTTGGTACCTCGTAGCCAGCTCCTTATGCTCTGCTGGAGAAAGGCGAAATAAGTTCTGACCTGAATGCCAAACTTTCCCATTTAGTCCGTAGCAAGCGATAAATTCTGCATAAACATAAGCGAAGTCAATTCTTAGGGAGATAATCCATCTCGGCACCCAAACTGAAACGCATCTCGAAGCGTATGACGCTCCAATTGGAATTATAGACGCGATGAGTGACCTCAGCAGACTCTGGACAGCAGCCCACTGCGTCCTACGATCTCTGCGCAACGGTTGGGCTCGCGAATGCCAGCTTCGGTTGATTACGACGTTTGGAGACTGGCTACGCTACAGTCGATTCTGTTGAAGAAGTCGGCCATGGTTTTCATGGCAGAGACAGTACGCGCATCGTTCCAGCACAGGTAACACATCCAGAACAAACACTCCGCAAGAGCTTTACATTTACGGGGTGTAGCCTGGCTTAGTGATCGTTGTCGATGCCTCAATTTACATAAACAATGCCTGTTATTGCTGCCCTTGCTTTTCCATCAGTGGAGCGAGCAGCTTGTACTCTTCTGAAGACAGGTCGGTGAGCGGTGTACGTACGGGGCCAGCGTCATGGCTGACAATTCTTGCGCCGGCCTTGACGATACTGACCGCGTAACCGGCGTTGCGGTTACGGATGTCCAGATAGGCAGGAAGAAGTCGTCGATCATTTTGCCAACGGCCACGTGATCTTCCCTGGCAATCGCTTGATTGCGTGCCTGGTTTGTATCACGACGCTGATTTTCGCCAATGTTGTGTTGCGCTACGGCTTTAATTCCGGCTTGTTCTTCGGAAACTTCCAGGCTGGCATTCGTCTGGCTGGTCTTCGCCGGCTCCCAACTCATGCTTCATGAAAAGGGTCATATCGGCGTCGATATCCTGGCAAGCCGTGTCTCGCCCAAGATAGCCAAACACCTGTTGACGTTGACCTATCTGCTGATGCTGTTCGCCACGTCGCTGTTTCTCCAGGGCAGTTGGCGGCAGACAGTGATCAACCTGCACGTGGGCGCCCCTTCCACCGGAATATCCATGGGCTTGTTCTATGGCGCCGGTTTGGTCTTTTGCATCTTGAGCACCCTGCTGCTCTGCGCTCAATTGGTGAAGCACCTGGCCACACCGGCTGGCGTGACCTTGTCCTCAGCCGCACACGGGGTGCTCAAATAATGGCCCTGGGCGTTTTAGTCGGTGTGCTGATGGCCGCCTTGCTCATAGGCGCGCCAATCGCCTATGCATTGATCCTCTGCGGCGTAGCTCTGATGTGGCTGCTCGGGTTGTTCGACGGCCAGATCATCGCGCAGAACATCATCAACTCGGCGGGCAGCTTCCCGTTGCGGGCCATTCCGCTGTTTATCATCGCCGGCGAGGTCATGAACAGCGGTGGCCTGTCCAAGCGCATCATCAACCTGACCATTTCCCTGGTCGGCCATCTGCGCGGCGGCCTTGGTTACGTCACCATCTTCGCCGGGGTATTGCTCTCGAGCTTGTCGGGCTCGGCACTGGCCGATGCGGCGTCACTGACCGCGCTATTGCTGCCGATGATGGTCATCGCAGGTTACAACCGCAACCGATCCGGCGGCCTGATCGCCTCGGTCTCGGTGCTTGGTTCGATTATTCCACCCAGCATCGGTTTCGTGGTCCTGGGGGTCGCCTCCGGCTTGTCGATCACCAAATTGTTACTGGCGGGTATCGCCCCGGGGCTGATGATCGCCACTGCGCTGGTCATCACCTGGTGGCTGGTGTCCCGTCGCGACAATGGCATCGAACTGAGCCCCAAAGCGTCTGGCAAAGAACGCCTCAAGGCGCTGGCCGACAGCACCTGGGCGCTGCTGTTGCCCGTGAGCATCGTGGTCGGCCTGCGCTTCGGCATCGTGACGCCTACCGAGGCGGGTGCGGTGGCGAGCGTCTATGCGCTGCTGGTGTCGTCGCTGATCTACCGTGAGCTCAGCCTGAAGTCACTCAGCGAATTGCTGCTGCGCGCAGGAAATACGCCCGCGGCCGTCATGTTCCTGGTCGCCGCCGCCTCGATTCCGGCCTGGATGATCACCATCGCGGACATCCCAGAACAGATCATCGACCTCATTCAACCGCTCATGGACAACCCGAAACTGCTGATCGTGGTGCTCATGCTGCTGATCCTGCTGATCCTGCTGATCTCCATGGTCATGGACCTGACGCCGACGATTTTGCTGCTGGCGCCGATCCTCGTGCCTGTCGTGACCGCCGCGAACATCGACCCGATCTACTTCGGCGTGCTGTTCATGATCAATTGCTCCAGCGGCCTGATTACATCGCCCGTGGGTACGGTGCTCAACGTCGTCTGTGGCATCGGCAACATGCGCTACGAAGCGCTGCTCAAGGGCACCGTCCCGTTCCTGATCGCCGAAACCATCGTCCTCTTCCTCCTGGTGATCTTCCCTGACCTGGTCACTGTTCCAGCGCGATGGTTCGCCCACTAAAACAACCGACAAGAAAAAGGAAAAAACCTTGATCAAGCATCTAACCGTCCTGGCTGCCCTGCTGGCCAGCAGTTTGAGCTTCGCCGCCGAGTACAACGCTCACACGATCAAGTTTGCCGCCCCCAGCCCTAAGGGAACGCCGCCAGCCATTGGCATAGAGCTGTTTGCCAAGAAGGTCAATGAACGCAGCGGGGGCAAGATCAAAGTACGGACCTTTCCCAATGGCGTGCCTGCAGGGCTAAGCCGTGGCAACCGCCTCCCATCGATCTCACTTGGCCAGAGGGTTTCCTCAATCACCAGCATGCGATGACTTACCACCACTGCTCGATTTGAAGACCGATATTCGAACCATGTAAGTCATTGCCAAAGGTACCGGTAGTGGACAGTGTCGAGCCTGGATCAAACTGGTCCGCCGCGGCTTGAGCCGCCTTGTTCCAGACTGCATAGGTGTAGAACAACCTGAACTCCGGTCGCGACTTGAACTGCGGCCCCTTTGGCGACCAGGTCGGGGCCACGGTGAACTTGCTCAGCTTGCGGGTACCGCCCGAGGCCTGAACACTATCATGCCCCATTTCGGTAGAGACCTTGAACCGCTCGGAAAAACCGTAAACCAGGCGACCGCCCAGTGAGGTCCAGTGCAGATCGCTGCCGTTCGGACGCTTGTCACGTTGATATACCGCGGCGAGCTGGCCACCCCAGTAGCGGGTCAACTGCGAGTCGAAGTAATCCAGCACTCGATACGAAACGTCAGCGTTGCTCAGGGTCGAATCGCCGGTGCTGCCCAGCGCCGTGCCCGGGCCCTGGCCTCCTTGCACAGCAAAAGTGTTCACCCCGCCCCACCCCATGAAATCGCTCTGTTTGTGCTGCAACGTCACAGCCACACCACTGTGGGCATTGGCCTGTCGGCTGGGTTTTTCGAGATAACTCAAACCAATCTCGAGCGCGCCCTTGGGGTTGGTTTCAAACCCCGCCACGTTAAAATCACTGCGACTCTGCACTTCTTTCTGGTTTTGGTTATCCTTGCGCGAAAAGGCCAGGCTGTACTTCAGGCCACCGACATTAACGTTCTCAAGGCCCACGCCGGTCGCACTCTGGTTCCAATAAAAAAAATCTGAAATATTGACGTCATTACGTTTGTAGTAGCGTCGGCCGGCCCATAGATTACCGCCGTTGAGCGCGGCAATATTATTCCAGTAACTGTAGGCCTGAACCGCGCGTATTTGCCCGTTGTCACCGTTGAAGGTCGGTGTTCGATCGTATTGATTGAGAAAGCCAACCATGCCATACACGCCGAACACCGAACCGTCGCCAAGGGTATATAAATCCTGCTTGAGGCCAAGTTCGCCATATTGCTCACACTCATTGCCCAAGCGATATTTTGATTGAGCGCCCTGCAACTTGAAACAGCGCATCGCGCCGGATCCCGAAGAGTTACCCAGCCCGCTACGCAGGTACCCGTCGGTTTCGAGTGCCTGGGCATCTTGATGAAAGACTATCGACACTAACAAAGCGGCTAGCAAGCCTGTGTTTATATTCATGACATATTCTCTAATTATTATTTTAAGGTGAAGCGCGCAGCAAAAACCAAGTTTTAAAAAAACGGCTTTTAAAACACTGGCAGTTTAGATTCAAGCAACCTTAGTTACTCATATTGCTTTCATTCAGACGTCGGCATTACGCATAAACAATCTCGCTGTTTTAACAACAGCCTTTCGTGCAGATGCCGCTCCTGCTTGTCGATTGCTCAAAGCCTCGGCAGCAGGAGATGTTTAGGCTTGTTTTTAACTGTGCTCAGCACACTCCGGACCACTGTTAGTAATCCGCGTTGGCGCGGCTATCGCTCGTCCACCCAGACCCGCATTTCGCCTTCTCCCCGATTGGCCCAAGCGAAATAAGGCGTGAAGGTCAACGTCTGCGCACTCGGCCTCGGGGCAGCGGCCTGGCTATACAAGCTTTGCGGCTGCTCTGGATCAATCGTCGCTAATCGTAGCCCTTCAGTTTTAAGTTGCACCATCCCCTCCAGCGCGCCCTGGCCATCGACCTCAGTGAAAACAGCCGTTTGCGCCAATGCCAATTGATGCAGCTCCGTACCGTTGTCAGCCTGTTCCAGGCAATAAACTATCGGACCGCGTTGCACGGCGACCTTGCCGGCTAATTTGCGTACGGCGGGATGGGCCCTGAGTCGCACAGGTGACATCGGCAGGATCACATCGACTCGATCCCCCTCACTCCACTCTCGTTCTACTCGCAAGTAGCCCGCAAGCATCGACGCCTCTGACTCGAACCGTTCGCCGTTTACCCAAACCTCCGGAGCAGCACACCAGTCCGGCATACGCAGGGCCAGGGTTAGGCTTACGCTTTCATGCCCCCTGAGGGTGAAGCTGATTTTTCCCTGCCAAGGATAGTTGCCACGCTGTTGCAGATGCCAAGTCTTACCAGCAACCTCAAACCGCAAATCGCTGCCTATATACAGGTTCACATAGAGGACGTCCTGGCGCAGAAGGTAGATGTACTGATCCAGCGCGCCCAGGATGCGTGCAATATTCGGCGGGCAGCAGGCGCAGCCAAACCAGCGCTGGCGTACCGCTTTGACGTGATCGTAGAGATGGTTGCCCGCCAAATCCGACGGGTGCACTTCAAGGGGATTGACGTAGAAAAAGTGCCGACCGTCCAGGGCCATGCCGGCGAGTACCGTGTTGTACAGTGCGCGCTCCATGACGTCGGCGTAGCGCGCTTCTGGCGTCAGCTCAAGCATGCGCCGGGCGAACATTACCAGGGCAATCGAGGCGCAGCTCTCGGCATAAGCGGTGTCGCTGGGCAGATCATAATCGCTGGCAAGGGCCTCGCCATGGCTTTGCGCGCCGACGCCGCCGGTCACGTACATCTGGCGCTGAGTCAGGTTGTCCCAGATGCGATGGCAGGCCGCGGCCTGTTGCGTATCGTTACTCAGTCGCGCCAGATGGGCGACCCCCGTATAAAGGTAAAGCAAGCGAACCGCGTGCCCCACCGCTTTTGTCTGCTGGACGATGGGCTCATGCGCCTGGCTGTAGGCCCTGTCTTTGATCATCCACGCGGGCCCGTGGCTGTGCCAGTAGAAGGTGTGTCCTCGGCGTACATATTCCTCATCATAGAAGTGAGGTGTCCGCCCACGCTCCTCCACGAAAAAACGGCACAGACGCAAATAACGCTCCTCGTTCGTGACCTCGTAGAGACGCGTCAACGCCAATTCGATCTCAGGATGACCGGGGTAACCTCGCAATTGGCCCGGTGCCGGACCGAAGACGTGATCGATGTGGTCGGTCAACCGTCTCGCGATTTCCAACAACGCAGTTTTCCCTGTGGCCTGGTAATAGGCTACCGCTGCTTCGATCAAGTGCCCGGCACAGTACAACTCGTGACATTCGGCCAGGTTGGACCAGCGGTCTGCCGGCGCCTTGACTGTGAAATAGGTATTGAGGTAACCGTCTTCCTGCTGTGCGGCACCGATGAGTTCGACCACCTCGTCAACGATCGCCTCATAAGTTGAATCGCCGGCCCCACTCAATTGATAGGCGACCGCCTCGATCCACTTGGTGACATCGCTGTCCTGAAACACCATGCCATGGTGTTCTCCTTGTTGCCGACCCGCCGCGATACGGAAGTTCTCGATCGCATGACTAGGCTCGGCTTCATCAATGCGATCATTCAACGCGTCCCATTGGTAGGGAATCACGACGTCCCTGACCAACTTCTGGTAGGTCGTCCAAAAACCATCCACGACTTGTGCATGTGTGTTGCCGATGCTGTTGTTGTAATCAGACATGAAATATTCTCCTTTGGGATCAAACAGTCTTCAATTCTGCGGATATGCGTTTTAGTAAAATTCGATCCAACTTGCAGTAAGCCAGCACTGCGGCCAGCAGCAGATGAAATGCGGCGGGAATCAGGGTTTGCAGCAGAGTAATGCCACCCAGGGAGGCGGGGGTCTGCGCAGACTGGCCCGGCTGGTAGGCCACTAGGGGGAAGAGAATGCTGATAACCAAGGCGCCGGAGGCCCACGCCAACTTGATGCAGAACAGATTGGCCGCGAAGTTCATGCCCGACGAGCGAATTCCGGTTTTCCAGCGACCATAATCATCGGCGAAGGCCATGAAGGAAAAATGCAAAGGTAATGTCATGCCCTGGATGAGGCACGTGATGAATATCAACGCTAGCCACAGACCTGCTTGGTTTTCGGAGGCTGGGACAAAATAGAGCCCGGCGCTCCAGAGCGCCAACCATAGGTTGATCCCTAGGTACAGTTTCAATGGATCGATGCCGCGCGACAAAATCGGCACTAGAAAGGCTCCCAGAATGGTCGCCACAGCCACCATGCCGAAAAACAGCGACGTATAGGCCGTATCGCCGTGCAGGACATAGGTAATGAAATACAGATAACCGCCGCCGCGAATATTGAGCACGTTAATCAATAGAAATGACAACGCCAGCATCAACATCAGTTGATCGTTCTGGCGCATGCCCGCCAAGTGCTGGCGTAGGCTGAAGGTACCCAGTTCGGTCAGCGTGATGCGTTCGCGCACGCTGAAGAAGCACCATAGAAACATGGCCACGGCCACGCCACAGAGTATCGTCACGCCCCAGTGGTAACCTTTTGCGATGTCGCCCTGCCCAAGCATGTCGACCATCCACGGCAGGCCCACCGACACCAGGAAACCGGAGACGCCACAGAGCATGAAGCGCCAGGTCTGGCAAGACATAACGTCCTGATGGTCCTTGGTCATGGTGCTGATCAGCGCGCAGTACGGTACGTTGATTGCGCTGTAGCTCAGCGACAGTATTAGGTAGGTGATAAAGGCGTAGGCGATCTTGGCCGTAGTGCTCAACTCCGGCGTGCTGAAGGTAAGAATGCCAGCCAAGCCTATAGGCAAGGCAGCCCAGAGTTGCCAAGGGCGAAAACGCCCGAAACGGCTATTGGTGCGGTCGGCGATGGCGCCCATTAAGGGGTCAGCGACGGCGTCCACGACGCGCAACAACAGAAATAACGTGCCCACAACGGCAGGGGTCAGTCCAAAGACGTCGGTGTAGAAGAACGTGAGGAAGTTGGCAATCAAGCAGGTGATGATCGTGCCTCCCGCATCACCCAAGCCATACCCAAATTTTTCCGAGCGGGATAATGTTGTAGGCTGCGATTGCGTCGAGGCCGCAACCGCGGACGCCAAGGCTGACGTAGTCATGCAATGCTCTCCAATTCTTGTAATTATTAGCGCCTGGCTGCATAACAGGCGTTTGGACGGTATTGCGCTTGAAAACGCAGGCCGTGTGGTCAGTATGGTGGCACCTGCCCGAGCCTCTCCTCAAGAGAGCTAAACGGTAGAAGAGCGGGACGATTCCGACTTTCCTTGAAGGTTTACACGGTAAGTACGTCAGTTGGCTCTTGGAGAGCGTTCTTATGTTGGCTTTGAAATTCGCAAGTCCAATCGTGGCGCAGAACGGCGGCTATTTCATTTCGCGCGGGGTGGGTCGGCATCCGCGAAGGGTCATCGACTCTTACGAGTTGATTTACGTGGACAAGGGCAGTCTTGCTTTGCGCGAGCAAGACGAAGACTTCGTGTTGGGTGCAGGCGAAACCCTACTGCTGCAACCCGGACAATTGCATGAAGGAATCACTGATTATGACCCCGCATTGCGTTTCTACTGGTTGCATTTCGAGCTGGCGCACACTACCGCTCCGGAGAGCGGGTCCTTTGTGGTGCGACGCCGAACTGCAGTGACAGAGCCTGAGCGATTCGTGGCCCTGCTCAGGCTTTTTCTCGGTGAACAGGAAGATGGCGCACCGCCTGAAACCTTAGGACTGCTAGTGCTCCTGATGCTGCAGCGGCTGTCCCGTCATCAGGAGAAACCGGGCATTGCCGAGCGAGGCATGGCCTTGGCCTACCGTGCCCGACAACAGATTGGCATCCGGTTCGGGGATGAGCTTGGCGCGTCGTCGCTCGCTGAATTGCTTCGTTGCAATGCCGACTACCTTGGACGGGTGTTTCGCCAGGCATTCGGCGTCACCATCACAGAGGCGATTCATCGCCAGCGAATCACGGCAGCGGAACGAATGCTTTTGAGAAACGACTCATCGATCGCGGTCATTGCGCAACGTTGCGGCTTCAAGGACAGCGCCTACATGCGCCGTCTTTTCATACGCAAGGTCGGTATGACGCCTGCCGTTTACCGAAAGTTATATTGCAAGGAACATGTCAATTTTGAATGATTCAACCTGCGGTCTATCCTCTTGCACGCGGGCATGCCCGATCGACAACTATTGGCCGAATGTGTTGAAAAAATCGGATTTTCAGTTCGCCTGAACTCAGCACATCCAATGAAGCCGAAATTGCCCAACTGATCAGTGAGGAACATGGCAAGACGCTGGAGGACGCAAAGGGTGAACTCAAGCGCGGGATTGAGAACATCGAGTACGCCTGCGCCGCGCCTGAAATTCTCAAGGGCGAGTTCAGCCGCAACGCAGGACCGAGTATCGATGCCTGATCTGACTTCCAGCCCATCGGCGTGGTAGCGGGCATTACACCCTTCAATTTCCCAGCCATGGTCCCGTTGTGGATGTATCCATTGGCGATCGCCTGCGGCAATACCTTTATTCTCAAGCCATCGGAACGTGATCCGAGCTCAACGCTATTGATTGCGCAACTGTTCCACGATGCCGGCCTACCCAAGGGCGTTCTGAACGTCGTGCCTGGCGATAAGATTGCGGTCGACGCGCTAATCGAGGTACCGGAAGTCAAGGCGCTAAGCTTTGTCGGCTCCACGCCTATTGCTGAGTATATTTACACTGAAGGCACCCGACGCGGCAAACGCGTGCAGGCGCTGGGCAGTGCAAAAAAACACGCTGTGGTTATGCCGGACGCTGATCTCGACAACACGGTCAACGCGTTGATGGGCGCCGCATACGGCTCCTGTGGCGAACGCTGCATGGCCATCTCCGTCGCCGTTTGTGTGGGTGATCAAGTGGACGACGCATTGATCGCCAAGCTGATGCCACAGATCAAGGCACTGAAGATCGGTGCCAGCACCGAACGCGTATTGGACAAGGGCCCGCTTGTCACACGCGCGCACATGGACAAGGTCATCGGCTATGTGAACGCAGGCGTCGAGGCCGGAGCGAGCCTGGTGGTAGATGGTTGGGATCTCAAAGTGCCTGGCCACGAAAAGGGCTTCTTCATCGGCGGTTGCCTGTTCGACCACGTCACCACCGACCAGACTATTTGTAAAGAAGAGATCTTCGGCCCGATGCTTTGTATCGTGCGTGTGAACAGCCTTGAAGAACAATATGACGCCTTGGTACGGTTCTCAGAGTTCTCGACGCCACCGGCGGAACATCGGTTGCTGATCCATTGCCTCACGGAAACAACCTTGATCTTTATGATGGATGATATACGTCAATTCCATGCCGTATCACGAGCGCACTTCATGGAGTGATGGGCCCCCCATTCCTTCCGCCCCAGGGGTAAAACTGCCGCCGTAGAGAGTGGTTTGGTGTGTTGCGCCGCGTAGATGAGACTTGTTGCTCCAAGGCTGAAAATTTTCGCACTAGCGTCTATGGTAGATAGTTGCAGCTGCGGCCAGCCTCTAATAACAAGATCGCAGTGATGGTCCTTTGTGGCCTTCACGCCTTATGGGAGCATTTCATGACCCTGCATGACACGCAGACGATCCCCAGCGAACTCGCGGCGTTCGTCAACGACCATTTTTCCGGGCGCGGCCTCAGGCCCGATGGGGTCATTGCACAGTCCTGGTACCGCAGCGTCGTGCAGCACCGGCTGGATCCGGGCGCGGCGAGCCGCAAGAATATCCTTGGCGCCGAGGACATCCGTCGTCACCAGGAACAGCATCAGCAATATCTTTCCATCGCCAGCCAGGGTGTGAACGGCCTGGCCCGGCGCGTGGTGCCCGCCGGCTTTGCCGTGCTGCTGAGCGATGAGCACGGCATCACCCTGGATTCCCGGCTGCCCAGCCAGCACGATGCCTACACCCGAGCCGGGCTGGGGGTGGGCGCGCGGTGGGATGAGGCGGAGGTCGGCACCAACGGCATCGGCACGACCCTGGCGGCGGCGCAACCGCTGATCATTCACCGGGAAGAGCACTTCCTGGCGTCCAACTTCCGCCTGAGCTGCTCGGTGGCGCCGATCTTCGACGCGCAAGGCTTGTTGCGCGGTTGCCTGAATGCGACCTGCATGAACAACGAGGGTCCTCGGGAAAGCCAGTACCTCACGTTGCAACTGGTGATCATGTACGCCCGCCTGATCGAGAACGCACACTTTCGCCAGAGCTACCGCGACCGCCTGCCCCTGGCCCTCAAACCCATCGATGAAATCGCCGACCTGGCCAACGAGCAACTGCTCGCTTTGGATGAAAGCGGTCGCTTCATCGGGGCCAACCGTGCCGCGTTTGTCGCCTGGGATCTGGCCGACAATCCCAGATTGCTCGGCGCTCGCATCGACAGCCTGCTCCCAACCACGGTGGACGAACTGCTCCAGCTGACCAAGGGTGGCGCCCAGGGGGTGCGCTTGCGTGGCCTGCGTGATGAGGCCTTGCTGGACGTCGGCCTGCGTAGTATCCCCTCCGAACAGCACCGCCCGCTGCCCGTCGCCCGCCCCGCCCTTCAGGTCCACCCGGACCTGCAACAACTCGCAGGTAGCGATGCCCGGCTGCAACAGAACGTGCGGCGCGTGCGCAAGGTGATCGACAAGGGCATTGCGATCCTGATCACCGGCGAGACCGGCACCGGCAAGGAGGCCTTTGCCCGTGCCATTCACCATGCCAGCAGTCGTCGCGCCGGACCTTTCGTTGCGCTGAACTGCGCGGCTATCCCGGAGACGTTGATCGAGAGCGAACTGTTCGGCTATCGCGCCGGCAGCTTCACCGGCGCCAACCGAAAGGGCATGAAAGGCAAGCTGGAACTGGCAAACGGCGGCACCCTCTTTCTCGATGAGATCGGCGACATGCCCGCCCACCTGCAAACCCGCTTGCTACGCGTGCTGGCAGAACGAGAAATTTCGCCACTGGGGGCCGAGGCGCCGGTGATGCTGGACGTCCAAGTGATCTCGGCCACCCATCAGGATCTGCACAGCATGATCGGCGAGAAGCGCTTTCGCGAAGACTTGTTTTATCGCCTCGCCGGCATGAACCTCGCGCTGCCGGCGTTGCGCGAGCGCAGTGACCGAGCCGAGCTGATCGACACGCTGCTCGCAGCCCAGACCGACGCCCGCGGGTTGCGGCTGGACGCCGATGCCCGCCGATGCCTGTTCGATTACCCATGGCCCGGCAACATTCGCCAGCTGCTCAACAGCCTGCGCTACGCGGTGGCCCTGGCCGAAGGCGGCGTGATCGATCTGGACTGCCTGCCCTGCGAATTGCTGACACCGCAGAGGCTGCCACTGGCTACCGGCGTTAAGCCGCAGGCCGGCAACCTGGAAGAACAACTGGGCGGCGAAGAGTCCCGCCACTTGCTGGGCACGCTGCGCCGGCATCGCTGGAACATCAGCGCCGCCGCGACGGACCTGGGCATCTCGCGCTCGACGCTGTATCGCAAGATGAAAAAGCACGGCGTCGTCGCGCCCAACGACCAGCCCTGATACCACGTCCGCCCCAATAAAAATGCCGGCGCCCTCACGGGTGTCGGCATTTCTCTGCGCACGGACCAGCGATCAGATCTGAATGTAGACCACGTGGGTGTGGGTGTATTCATACAAGCCGTGCTTGCCGTCCGCGCCGCCAATACCGGACTTGCGCGTCCCCGCATGGAAGCCCTGCATCGCTTCGAAGTTCTCGCGATTGATGTAGGTTTCGCCAAAATCCAGTTCATGACTGGCGCGCATGGCTGCGCTCAGGCTGCGGGTGTAGATCGATGAAGTCAGGCCGTATTCGCTGTCGTTGGCCAGGGCGATGGCTTCGTCCAGGTCTTCGACGATCTGGATCGGCAACACCGGGCCAAAGATCTCCTGGCGCATGATCGCCATGTCGCTGCCACAGCCGGCCAGAACGGTTGGCTGGTAATGGAAACCCTGGCCCTTGTCGGCCACGGCGCCGCCAGTCACCACTTCGGCGCCCTGCCCCGTGGCGCTCTTGACCATCTGCGCGACCTTGTCCAGCGCGGCCTGAGTCCTCAGCGGCCCCATGTCCAGATCGTCTTCGGCCAGCGGGTCGCCGTACCGGGTAGCGGCCATCGACGCGGCAATCTGCTCGATGAACTGATCGGCGACCTTGCGTTCGACGGACCCCCGCTCGGCGCAGTTGCAGACTTGCCCGGTGTTGATCACCCGCGACGCGGTGACGGCCTTGACCGCCAGCTCCAGGTCGGCGTCCGCGAGCACGATAGCCGGCGCCTTGCCCCCCAGTTCCAGGTTGAGCTTGGTGATGTTCGGCGCCGCCGCGGCCATGATCCGCGAGCCAGTGCCGACGCTGCCGGTAAAGCTGATCAGATCAATGCCGGCATGGCTGGTCAGCTGATGCCCCACTGTCGCCCCCGTGCCGCTGACCACGTTGATCACCCCGGCCGGCAGGTCGGTCTCGGCCACCAGGCGGGCGAACTCGAAGCAATTGATCGGGGTTTCTTCACTGGGCTTGATCACGATGGTGTTGCCGGTCACCAAGGCTGGCGCCATTTTGCGAGCGATCAGGAAGAACGGGAAGTTCCACGGCAAGATGCCGGCCACCACACCCAGGGGTTTGCGCAGCAGGAAGATGCTTTCGCCGACGCGGTCGCTGGTCAGCACCTCACCTTCGAGACGCCGTGCCCATTCGGCCATGTAATCCAGGTAATCGGCGGTGAAGTTGACCTCCACCCCCGCCAGCCCCAGCACCTTGCCTTGCTCGGCGGTGATGATGTGGGCGAGTCGTTCGGCGTTGACGCGCACTTTGCTGGCGATCTTGCGCAGGGAGCCGGCGCGTTCGATGGCCGGTCGGGCCGCCCAGCTTCTCTGCGCCTTGCGCGCCGCGGCGATAGCCGCTTCAACGTGCTCGCCACTGGCTTCGGGCACCCGCGCCAACAGTCGGTCGTTGGCCGGGTTGCGCACTTCGATGCTGGGGTCGCCAGGAACGAAGGCGTTGGCGATGAAGTTCTGGTAATCGATGATTTCGGTCATGTGCTTGCTCTCGCGGACAGTGTCGAAAACGATGCAGAGGCGCCCCGCCCCCCTGCATCGCGGGCGTTCATTTGGCGCTAAAGGTTTTCCAGACGCCGCCTTCCTGCTGCAGGTCGTGGGCGCGCTTGATCAGGTATTGATGGATCTGCTCCACCTGTGCCGGCGTGAAGGCGTCGGCAAAGGACGGCATGCCGTCGGGCACTCGGCCACCGAACAGAATGCCGAGGAACATCTGGTGTTTTTCCGGCGTCAGCTTGCGCAGGTCCGGCAGCACGCCGCCGCTGACCGCATGGATGCCGTGGCACTGCGAGCAATAGCCGTCATAAAGTTTGCCGCCGGCGTCCACCGCGGCGGTGTCACCGGTCAATGGCGGCGGTTTCGGGGTGTCGGCAAGCGGTGCCGGCTCGTTGAGCTTGGCGGTGCCGCCCAGTTTGTAGGTCAACACTTGGGAAAACGGCCGGACCCCAGCGCGCAAGGACAAGGCACCCGCGAACGTCGAGAAGGCACCGCCCCAACCAGCCATGAAGGTGACGTATTGCTCACCGTCGACGCTGTAGGTAATCGGCGCGGCCATGACGCCACTGGCCGCCGGCTGCTCCCAGAGTTTCTTGCCGGTATCGGCGGCATAGGCGATTACCCGGCCATCGGCGCTGCCCTCGAACACCAGGTTGCCGGCGGTGCTCAAGGTGCCGCCGTTGAAGATCGTCACGTAGGGCACTTCCCAGGCCGGTTGCTGCTTGACCGGGTCCCAGGCGATGAGTTTGCCCGACCAGCCCTTGGCCATTTCCAGCAACCCATCGGCGTCCTCGGGCATCATCCCGGTGCGCAGGCCCAGTTGGTACATGCTCTTGAACGGGTTGCGCTTGGGCGCTTCGGGGATGTGTTCGTAATAGGCGGACATGATGTGCGCCGGGATGTACACCAGGCCGGTGTTCGGGTTGTAGGACATCGGCTGCCAGTCGTGGGCGCCCCAGAACGCGGGCGTGACCAACTTGCGCTTGCCGTCCTTCCAGTACGCGGCGTTCTCGTCATCGACGATGGGCCGCCCGGTCTTCATGTCCATGCCCTTGGTCCAGCTTTGCGGAACGATGCCCTTGGCCGACAGCAGCTCACCCGTGGCGCGGTCGATCACGTAGAAAAACCCGTTTTTCGGCGCCTGCATCAGGACTTTGCGCGGTTTGCCGTTGATCGGCAGGTCCGCCAGGATCATGTGCTGGGTGGCGGTGTAGTCCCAGGCGTCTCCGGGCGTGGTCTGGTAGTGCCAGGCGTACTCGCCCGTGTCGGCATTGACCGCGACAATCGAGGACAGGAACAGGTTGTCGCCCTTGGCCTGGCTGCGCCATTTCGGGTCCCACAACGAGCCATTGCCCACGCCGATGTACAGCAGGTTCAAATCCGGATCGAACGCGAAGGAGTCCCAGGCCGTGCCGCCACCGCCTTGAGCAACGTAGGCATCGCCGTGCCAGGTCTTGGCGGCGATGGCCATGGCCTTGTCTTCCGGCGGCAGCTTGGGGTCACCCGGCACCGTGAAGAAACGCCAGGCCTGCTTGCCGGTTTCGGCGTCGTAGGCGGTGACATAACCGCGTACGCCGAACTCGGCACCACCGTTGCCGATCACCACTTTGCCGTTGACCACGCGAGGGGCACCGGTGATGGTGTAGCTGCGCGTGTGATCGGCCCGGGTGTCCACCGACCAGGCGCGCTGGCCGGTCTTCGCATCGATGGCCTCCAGGCGACCATCGAGCACCCCGACGTAGACCTTGCCCTTCCACACCGCGACGCCACGGTTGACCGCATCGCAGCACGCCTCGCCGGCGCGGTTGCGGTCGGACTTGGGGTCGTACTTCCAGATCAGCTTGCCGTCGCGTGCGTCCAGGGCGTAGACCACGGAGAACGGACCGGTGGTGTACATCACGCCGTCGACCACGATAGGCGTGGCTTCGACGCCCCGATCCAGGTCCAGCTTGTAGCTCCAGGCGAGCCCCAGCTGGCCGACGTTCTGGTCGCTGATTTTCTTCAATGGGCTGTAGCGCTGCTCGTCGTAGGTGCGGCCGGTGCTCATCCAATTACCGGGCTCCTGATCGGCGGCGATGATGCGCTTGCCGTCGACATTCGCTGGCATGTCCTGGGCCCAGCCCGGCGCGGCATTGAGAGTCAGCGCCAGCACGACAAATAGCGTCTTGAGCGGAACACGAAGGGGCGCGCTCCGAGAAGCAGTAGGCACGGCGAGGCCAATCTGTGTCATGGGGGGAACTCCTGATTCTTATTAGTAGCGAAGCCATTGCGCTGCGCACCAGAAGAGGAGCAACCCCCATGCCAGTCCTCGCTAAAGAGCTGTAAGCCACGCCGTATGGGGCTTACAAGCAGAATCGATTACTGCGTCAACCTGCGACAGCTGTCGCACCTACGGGGCATCTGTGTCACTCCTGGCACACTTCTGTTTGCCCTAACCTCGGCATGTATCGCCATGGTTTTTCCATCAGACCCTCTTAAGACAGCGACGCGACGATACCCTGGTCCTTGCTGACACAGGCTTACTGCCAGACCGGTCGCTCGGATCATAGATCGATCTATGTGTCTGTCCAGGCAAAAGGTCCAGAGGAAAAAAATGACAAAATAATCCTCCCCTCCCCCGCTAAGTGAGAGACTTCTTAGGTACCTTTGGCGCGCAGAGTTTTTTGATCAGAAGCGATGCATGGACTAGTCGGCACTGCGATATTTGCTCAAACCCACTGGGACATTATTAGAACAACGGCGGGGAGCGCTATGGCTGCCAACAAGGTTTGGCAAGCGATGATTCCAGCCATGAGAGGCGCGTCTCCCCCTAACTGCCTTGCCATGATGTAAGAGGATGATGCAGTAGGCAGTGCCTGGAATAGCAATGCTGCAATTGCAGCCTTTCCGTCTAGCCCAAACAGATGGCAGGCGCAAAGCGTGGCTAACGGCATGATTAAAAACTTTACTAACGACGAATATCCGACAGGGCGCAGCCATTGTCGTAAGCTCACGAACTCAAGCGCGGCACCAACGCAGAGTAAACCGAGCGGCAATGACGCTTGCCCCAAGGCTTTGAGCACCGCTTCGATACCTACGGGTAACCCCCTGCCTGACGCCTGTATCAATCCGCCTGCGAAGCAAGCCAGTAGCAGAGGGTTCAGAGCTATTTGCTTTAGAACTTTGCTGAAAGGCATCCTGCCGCCCGATCCATACTTCGCGATAACCATCACACACAAAATGTTCACTGTGGGCACTATCGCCGCATTCGCGACGGCTGCCAGGGCGATGCCTTGCGCACCGAACAAGCCGGCTGCTGCAGACACGCCCACGTAATTATTGAAACGAATGCCACCCTGAAAAACCGAGGTGAACGCCGCATTGTCCGTAGTGATTAGCGCTCGCGCTCCCAGCAGCATGAGCGCCACCACCACAGTCGACAATATGAGCACAGAGACCATGCTTTGAACGGGCAGTCCATCAAGCTTGGCGCTCGCCAGTCCGTGAACGAAAAGAGAAGGCAGCAATACGTAATACGCCAAGCGTTCCGCCTGCGCCCAAAAAGTATCTGCTAGAAATTGACGACGCTTAAGCCATGCGCCCAGCACGATCAGTATTGCGATGGGCAATAAGGCAATCAACAAAGAGAGAGTCATGCACTTGTCTCGATTTTTTGAACCAACCGTTCACAGCCCGCGATGTACTCATCGTGGCCTCGAGGAACCGTCGGAGTTGGCACCACGATAAGAAGTCAGTCCCTAAAATAAAAACGATTTAAAGTTTAGCAACCAACAAGTATTTCTCATTGGTCATCGAATGGGGAATGCGCGATTACGGCGTGTGCCAACGCTGTAGCTAATCGCCCTAGAGGACGGTCTTCGCGCTCCAGCAATACCACACGCCTGGTTTTCTGAGGCGTGCCGAATGGCTCACAAGTGAGCTTCGTCAGGCGTTCAACCTGATGCCGCGCGAGCGGAATTATTGATATGCCGAGTCCGTTTGATACCATCTGGATAATCGCATTCTGGCTATCAAGCTCCATGCTGGTTTGCACCCGCTGTCGCATGTTGCGAAGCTCTCGCTCAATGGTTCGACCTGCCCAAGCGCGGCGATCAAAGCGGATGAAAGGTTGGCTTTTAAGTAGAAGATGCAAGTCCTCATGCGTGTGCGACACTGGCGCAACGATCCAGAAACCCTCCTCGTAAAGCACCGTGCTCACCAGACCGTAAGGGTGCGGCCTCACCGGTTCCGTGGTGATCGCCACGTCAAGCTCTCCCGCTTCTATGCGCGTGGCCAACTCAGCGGACATTCCTGATGCAACAGTGATTCGCAGGTGCGGATGCTCGGCGCGTAATGCCGCAAGCGCGAGTGGCAACGGGCCTGCCAGCGCGGTTTGGATGGCGCCGATCCGAAGCTTGCCGCGTAACTCGCTGTCACCGCCAATCTCAGATGATATGCCGTCGTAGAGACTTAGAATTTCTCTCGCGCGCTCCACGGCGATATGGCCCGCATAGGTAAGAACCGGCAAGCGCCGTGAACGGTCAAACAGGAGTGCATTGAAATCCTCCTCTAACGACCGAACATGAAGACTGACTGCAGACTGGGTGAGATGCACGGCGTCTGCTGCCCTGACGAAAGAACCGTATTGGGCAATGGCAAGAAGTGTTCGAAGTGCGCGTAGTGACATGGCCATTCATCCAGCGTGTTGAGCCATAGAATGCGCTCTATGGCGAGCACCATCCTGAACTGGCAGAGGAGGGATCCTGAATTGATCGAAGTTGCACTCGCCACGTCGATAAAGATGAGGTGCGCAGCGCCTATAACCGAGCGGATTGCATCGAGCGCAAACGCCCAATGATGGCCTGGTGGAGCGACCACATCCAAGAAGCCGCTTTCGGCAACCTATCAGTGTCAGTCGTCCTGGAAAACAGGGACTGGAAAAAATAGTTCCAATACGCTGATCCGCATTTTTAGTACTGAAGACATAAAAGGTTCTGGAACAACACGAAGTCATTACTCGGGTATGTGGCACGGCTCGAAAGCCGGATGCTTACGTCATCGCCATGGATGAAACTCAGACAGACCACTCGCTGATTGCCTGGATGCTCTATGCATGCTTCTTGTTTAATCTATTGGCTTGCGGTACTGCCCACGGACAGCATCGGTCGGCGCTCGACCGTGAAAGTCGAGGCAGGCTCCTGCGCAACCTAGAAGAACAAGTCAGCGAGGGACGATGAAAGCACTTCAAGTCACCAATTATTGCTTTACTGTGATGGAGAGCACTGCGGTAGGCGACGGTCGCTGCAATCCATTAAATCCAAGCGCTTTGAGGTTCGCATAACACTAGGCCGATTCCCAGTTGAAATCGACATGAGGCACGGGATCTGCCACCGATGATCCGGGTTGCCCGGATCACCGGCGATTGACTTCATTGCCCGTTTTTAACCCGACTCCAAATACGCGTGCGTAGCCGGTCGGTCTCTAGCGGCATCGCTTCCAGCACGAAGAGTTTCTTCATCACGCTTTCAGGCGGGTACACCATCGGGTCGTTGAGAATGGCCTTGTCGACCATGCCCTCAGCTACAGCGTTGCCGTTGGCATAGTGCACGTGGTTGCTGATGTCAGCCATGACGCTGGGGTCCAGCATGTAGTTCAGAAACGCGTAACCGGCCGCTTCATTCGGAGCATCGGCGGGCATGGCGACCATGTCGAACCACATCGGTGAGCCTTCCTTGGGAATGGCGTAAGCAATCTGCTGGCCGTTCCCGGCCTCATTGGCTCTGGCTGCCGCCTGCATCACGTCGCCAGAAAACCCCACGACCAGACACACATCGCCCGATGCAAGATCGCTGGTGTACTTGGAGTTGTGGAAGTAATTCACATAGGGGCGCACTTTGAGCAGCAGGGCCTGGGCCTTCTCGTAGTCGGCCTTGTCCTTGCTGTGATGCGCAAGCCCCAGGTAGTTCAAGGCGATGGGAAGTATCTCGGGGCCGTTGTCGAGCATGGCTACACCGCATCGGGCGAGTTTCTTCATGTTCTCCGGCTTGAAGACGATGTCCCATGAGTCTATCGGCACATCGCCCAGGACTGCCTTGACATTGGCTACGTTGTAGCCAATGCCGGTGCTGCCCCACAGGTAGGGAAAACCGTATCGGTTGCCCGGATCGTTGGCCTCCAGAACCTTCATCAGTGTCGGGTTGAGGTTCTGCCAGTTCGGAAGTTTGCTGCGGTCCAGCGGTTTCAGCGCACCGGCCTTGATCTGCCGGGCCATGAAGTGGTTAGAGGGAAACACTACGTCATACCCGGAACGGCCGGCCATCAGCTTGGCGTCGAGGACCTCGTTGCTGTCGTACACGTCATACTGAGTCGGGTGCCCGGTATGGCTGGTAAATTTTTGCAGGGTTTCGGGGGCGATGTAGCTGCTCCAATTGTAGATCCTGACGGTGTCTGCCGCCTGAGCGGTAGACGCGACCAACAGTAGCGGAACGATCGATTTCAACATACGAGAGCTCAACCTTTGTTCTAAGCGTTATGGATGAAGGCAGTTCAGAAAATCAGCACGTAGCTTTTGCGAACGGTTTCTTGTATGTCCCAGACTCCCGTCGTGTTCGCAGGCAACATCAATGCATCACCGGCCTGGATGTGGAGGGCCTCACCGCCGTCCGGGGTGAAGGTGCAACGCCCCTGAATGAAATGGCAGAACTCCTGTTGCACAATCTGGCGCCGCCAGCGTCCGGGCGTGCATTCCCACACGCCAGCCTCGACGCCGTCATCGCGCTCAACGCTTGTCGTGGCGACCTGTGAAATCGGCTCACCCAGCGACATGCCGACAGCGCCCGATTCCCCGAGAGACAAACGTGGGGTGTCGCGAAAATGATCGATCTTCATGCGAACGGCTCCTTGGACTTCATCAGACGTTCCATGCAACCAGCCAAGCCCTCAGCCATCTGGCGGCGCCAGCGCGGCGCATGGAGGTTGGCCAATATCCGATCTTCATGAACAAAGCTCTGGATAATGGCGTTGTAACCCAGCCAGCGCAGGGGCTCTGGCTCCCAGCGTGGCAACGAGGCCAGCGGACGGTCGCCCAACACCCAAGGCTGGCGGGTCAGTTCGTTGTCCTGACCGAGAATCAGCGCCGCCACGGTGCGGCCCCCCAGGTTGCTGGCGCCTACGCCTTCGCCGCCATAGCCACCGGCGAGTGCGATTTTCTGCCGGCGGTCGGCCAGCATGTGCGGATGAAAATGCCGGGCGACACCCAGGTTGCCGCCCCAGGCGTGAGTCAGGCGAACATTGCGCAAAACCGGGAATAGTTCGCTAAACAGGTACTGGCGCAACTCACGTTCGGCCTGACTGAGGTTGAAGTCACTGCGCAGGCGACCTCCAAAGCGATAGCCACCGCGGGCACCAAATACCAAGCGGTCATCGCGGCTGCGCTGACCGTAGGTGACTTGTCGACTGTTTTCGCTGAAAGCCTGGCCACGGCTGAGTCCGATTTCGGCCCATATATCGGTCGGGAGCGGCTCAGTCGCAACGATCAGGCTCTGCGCGGCCAGTTGATATTTGTTCAACGGGGGCAAGGCACTGGCATACCCCTCGACTGCCGGAACCACCCAATCGGCGCTCACCCGACCGTGCTCGGTTCGAACTTGGCCTGCCGTCCAGTCGAGCACAGCGCTTTGCTCGAAAATGCGCACACCCATGCGTTCCACGACGTTGGCTAGCCCCCGTACCAACCGGGCAGGTTGAAGGGTCGCGCAGTGAGGTGAATACAGGGCACCGTACGCCTGGGCCACATTCAATTGTTCGCGCAAGGCCTGAGGGCTCAGCCAGCGATAATCGTCCTCACCCAGGCCTTGCGCACGGGCGGCAGCGAGTTGTTCGCGCAGGCGCCGTTCTTGCTCGGGGTACCGCGCCGCGCAGTACAGCACTCCGCCTTTACGCAGCTCGCAATCGATGCTTTCGACGTGGCACACCCGCGCCACTTCATCGGGAATTCCGTGCAGCAGTTGATATCCTGCATGACGCTGCGCGGCAGGCAAGGGCCCCAGGAGTCGGTCTTCGCCGAGCAGATTCCCCATCAACCAGCCGCCATTGCGACCGGAGGCGCCGAAACCGGCAATCTGTGCTTCAACTATGACGATGTCCAGGTGCGGTGCTTGCTGCTTGAGGTAATAGGCCGTCCAAAGGCCGCTGTAGCCGGCACCGATGATCACCACATCGGCTCGCAGATCCTGATGCAACGCCGGACGCGGCGTCAGCGCCTCGTCGACTTGCTCCATCCACAAACTCACACCACCCCAACCAGCCATCACCTGCTCCGTCGTTTGATTGCCGACAGAGCTTAATGCGCAGCGAAGGGGCCTGTGTTATCTGCGGGGACGCGCGCAATTGGCCTTCAACCAGGCTTTAGGTGTGCAGCCGGTATGGCTACGGAAAGCCTTGTAGAACGCCGAGGTGGAATTGAATCCGGCAGCCACCGCGAGGGCATCGATGGGTGCGTTTTCATCGTAACTGGCGAGGCGTTCAAGGAGGTAGGCCAAGCGAGCCTGAGTCACGTAGCGATAGAAGCTTTGCCCCAGCACTTGATTCAGCAGGTAAGACAACTGATTACGGCTGTACCCGGTGGCGCTGGCGATCCGTGCAAGATCCAGGTCAGGGTCCAGGAATGGCTGCTGGCGGGTAAAGTAATCGGCCAAGTCTCGCGCCATGAAACTCAACTGGCGCGCCGAGAGCCCCAGCTTACTGATGGCGGGGGCGCGACGCCCGGCGTGCGGCTCGCCGTCGCGCACGAGTGACGCGTATTCGTTGACACGCAGGATCTGACCCTCACATACGGTGATCGCTTCGCTGGTGCGAAAAACCACCTGCTCGCCACTGCCCTTCAGAGCGGTCTGGTACTGGATGAATGCCGTGCAGCCGTCCGCGCGGATGCGGTCATTGTGCTCAAGATATTCATCGGGATGGCGCGGCAACGTGCCGGTGATGTAGGCGCGCAGCTCGGTCAGGCCCATGCTGCGGTTCTGGAAAAAATCGTTGTACTGCACTTGCGGGTGATAGAGCGCGAGTATCGCCTCCAGGTCGCGGTGCTTCCAGGCCATGTGATAGCGCAGCACCACCTCAAGGGTGAGCTTTGTCTGTTCGGCGGTATCTGACGGGACAAGGGGCATGGGTTGACGGGCCTTATGACTGGGCGGCACCAGTCTAGTCCTTGAGTGGTTGAGCGAACAAATTCAGGCACGCCCCGGCGCACATGATTGAGCGAGCGGAGCCTCTAGCTGCCTGTGGCTCTGCCATGCTTGCCATCCAGCACCAACGCAACGCCGCCCAGTACAGCGACGGATGCCAACACCATTCTTACGCTCAGGCTTTCTCCCAGAAAAACGATGCCCGCCAACGAAGCTAGAATGGGCACGCTCAGTTGCACCGTCGCGGCTTGAAACGAGGCAAGATGACGCACCGCGACGTACCAGACCGCGTAGCCGACGCCTGACGCCAGCGCTCCGGAAAGAACGCCATAAAGTACCCCCAGCGAGTCCCAACGCAGCCTCGCCAGAAACGGCAAGCTTGCCATCAGGACCAGCGGAATGGAGCGGATGAAGTTTCCGGCAGTGACCGCCAGAGGATCACCGACACCTTTACCAAGCAGTAAATAAACTCCCCATGCCAATCCCGACAACAGCATTGTGAGCGCGCTAGCGGGGTCAGGGGCGGCTGCGCCTGGAAGCAGCAGGCTGACCAAGCCAGCAAGCGCCAATACAAATCCAGCGATTGCCTGCGTGTGCATCCGCTTGCCTTTGAGCATGCCGTACAGAACCATGCTCAGCTGAACCGCCCCAAACAGCAGCAACACGCCCGTCCCGGTCTCCAAATGACGGTACGCGAAGGAAAAAGCGAAAACGTAAACGAACAAAGCTGCGGCCCCTTCCAACTGCCTTTGATCGTTGTTGAGGACCGTCTCAAGGCACACATCAGCCATAACACCACGGCCCCGCTGGCCAGCCGGACAATACTGAAACTCGCGGCATCGAAGTCGGTGTTTAAGCGCCAGGCGGCACAGCAGCGAGCTCGCGGCAAAGGTGAACATGGCGAAACAGGTCATCGCTATCAATCTTGTCGATGCTGACGATTTGAACGCCCGAGTGAAGTGTTTGCTCATTGTCATGGTCGATCCCAATGCCTGAGTAGGCACTCAGAACTCTCGACGCCACCACGCCCTTTGGAACAAGTTCTACTACGGTGGGCTTATAGACGTCCCTGTACCGATTCGGTCAATACAACTATCTTCCTGCGACTATAGGATGAGCTTCTCCCGTCTGTATCCTTCAGCGCGCACGCATGGGTATGATTGACGCTCAACCGGTTGGAATTGACCCATGGGAAAAAAGAACGCCGTCGTCGCTGCTGAACCTGCTGAAACAAGTACCAAGGAGCGGATACTGAAGATCGCTGCGCAGTTGTTTTCGACGCGCGGGTTTCACGCGACCGGCATGGCTGAGTTGGAAAAAGCCACTGGACTGGCTCGAGGCGCGCTGTATTACCACATTGGCAGCAAGGAAGAATTGCTGTTCGAAATCACGAGTCGGTATTTGCGGGTGCTCATCGCCGAAGGTAAGCCTCTGTGCGAGAGCGATCTGCCCGCGGAAGATAAATTTCGCCAGTTTTCGGCCATCGTGATGCGCACGATTGTCACCCACCTGGCCGAAATGACGGTGTGTTTTCGAGAAGTGTATTCCGTCATTGGCGAGCGCCAGACCGAGTTGCTCGACCTGCACCGCCAGTATGAAAAGCTCTGGTCGCAGATCCTCAAGGCCGGTGTGAGCGAAGGCACCTTCTGCACATCGGACTCGTTAGCCGTGAAGGCTATCCTTGGCATACACCACTACAGCTACCTGTGGATCAAGCCCGGTGGCCCGCGCTCACCGGAATCCATCGCGATGTTCTTCTGCGACACCCTCCTGCCCGGACTGAAGGTTGAGCCTCGCCCGGCTTGACTGTCATTTGCGGCGCTTCAATGCGCCGCCTCCCTCGTCCCCCTCATTCAAGCTGCATCACCGATGGTTGTCTTTGCGACTGGACCGCGCGCGTTTTTCGTTCTAGGCTAAAAACAGACTGACCGATCGGTCTGTAGACTCGTCGTTGGGTCCATCCCGACAAAGAATCAGAGGGAACAACAATGACAAAAAAATCCATGGTCCCCGCCAAGCAAGACACGTATCAAACAGCTTTGGCTCGCCGGGATTTCTTGATTAAAAGCGGGGCCGTTATCGGTACTGCTGCCTTTGCTCTGGGCGATAGCAACCTGGTCAACGCAGAGACGACCAACATCGCCCCTCTTGATCCGAACCTGCCCCTAGAAGTCCCGCAATGGACCCGTAGCCTTGGCACTCCCACGGCAAGCCCTTATGGCAAACCTTCAACGTTCGAAACCAAAGCGGTCAGGAATTTATATCCCGGCCTGAAGGACACGATGTCCGCCTACAGCACCTCGCCACTTCAAGAGTTGGACGGCATCATTACCCCGAACGGCCTGTTCTATGAGCGCCATCACGCGGGCGTCCCGCAAATCGATCCGGCGCAACACCGGCTGGTGATCCACGGCCTCACCGAAAACGCCTTGATCTTTACCGTGGACGAGATACGCCAATTCCCCGCCGTGTCACGGGTGCACTTCATGGAGTGCTCAGGCAACCCATCGTTTCTACCTCCCTGGGGCAAAACCGCCGCCGAAGTCAGTGGCCTGGTGAGTTGAGCTGAGTGGACGGGCGTTACCCTAAAAACCCTGCTGGATGAAGCCGGGCTCAAGCCCCAAGCCAAGTGGATCATTGCCGAAGGCGCCGATGGCGCGGCAATGACACGCAGCATTCCCATCGAGAAATGCCTGGACGATGTGATGGTCGTCTACAGCCAGAACGGCGAGCGTCTAAGGCCGGAACAGGGCTACCCGCTGCGCCTGTTTGTCCCCGGCTACGAGGGCAATACCCACATCAAATGGCTGCGCCGACTTCACGTCACCGACGCGCCCGCCTACAGCCGGGAAGAAACCGCCAAATACACCGACTTGATGGCGGATGGCAAAGCTCGGAAATTTTCCTTTGTCATGGAATGCAAATCGCTGGTGACCTACCCTTCCGGCACCCAGAAACTGACGCGCAAGGGTCTGCATGAGATGCGTGGCATCGCCTGGAGCGGCCACGGCAAAATCACCCGTGTCGATGTTTCCGTTGATGGCGGCAATACCTGGACGCAAGCCAAGTTACAGGAGCCCATTCTGACCAAGGCGCTGACCGCCTTCAGGGCGCCTTTCGAATGGAACGGCCAAGAGTTGATGATCATGAGCCGCGCCATCGACGAGACCGGATATGTTCAGCCGATGCTGGAACAACTGATCGATGAACGTGGCAAGATCTCTTTCTACCACAACAACTCGGTGCAACCGTGGCGCGTGTCCAGCAGTGGGGAGGTGACCAATGGACGGGCTTAAAGGTGGTTCGTTATTCATAGGTTTGCTGTGCGCCTGTGCGCTGACCCATGCCTCAGCACAATCCCAATACGGTTTGGGCACTCAGGCTACCGAAGCGCAGATCGCCAGTTGGAACATCGATGTGGCGCCCGACGGCAAGGCTTTGCCTCCAGGGCGCGCGACAGTGGCGGACGGGGAAAAGGTCTACATGAACAGCTGCGTCAGCTGTCATGGCGTGAAGCTCGAAGGCGGCGTCGGTCCTGCGTTGGTGGGGGGCGAAGGAACGTTGACGACTGACAAACCGCTCAAGACAGTCGGCAGCTATTGGCCTTATGCATCGACACTTTTCGACTACATCCGCAGAGCCATGCCCTTCCAGGCGCCACAGTCATTGTCCAACGAACAAGTCTACGCAGTGACCGGCTACATCCTACACATGAACAAGCTGCTGGACGCCAACGCGACCGTGGATGCATCGACCTTGGCGGGTGTAAAGATGCCGAATCGAGACGGTTTTTATACCGACGACAGACCGGACAGCAAGGCTGTTGCCTGTATGTCGAACTGTTTAAAAGTTCACTGACAGATCAAAAAATGTAAAATCCGCTCGCCGACAAACCGTTCCTTCTCAACGAGCTTTGCTGATGAAGCTGGCCAGCCGCAAAAAGTCGATGGTTGCCTGGGTGCTGTACTTCAGCATCCTGTTCGGTTCGTTGCTGTGCGCGATGGGCCATGGACAAATGGCCGGCTTACGATTGAGCGGTTTGGACAGTGGGCTGTTTTGCACTTCGAACAGCGGCGCGGTTTACGAAGGCCTGCAGGATGTGCCCGCCCCTCCACTTTCCGTCGATGGCGATTGCGTCATTGCCAGCCTGTTCGGTGCGATTCTGCTGGCTGCTTTCTTCGGACTGCTCGCCATGCTTGCCGGCGAGCCAGCCAAGCCCTTGCCCGCACAACCGGCGCGCTGCTCACCCAGGCTGCGCTGGCCCCTAATCAATCCTCGCGCCTCCCCCGCCCTGCTTCCCGCGCTTTGACATCATCACGACTTGCCGCTGCATGACGCGCGGCCGGTGTGTGCTCATAGAATTAAGCCAGGAAGCATTTCATGTTTCGCTTGACTACTTTGGCGCTGCTCGCAGGTAGCACCTGCGCGTGGGCGCAAGACACTGCCCTGAACTTGCCCACCAGCTACATCAACGCTTCGGCCGAACAGCCGAAACCGGCCACTGCCCTGGACCTGGACACCCCCATCGAAAGCGGCTCGCGCCTGAACCTCAGCGCCCGGGAAAATCCCGCCTCTGTGAGTGTGGCCGACCGCAAGACAATGGAACGCATTGGAGCACGTAACTTTCAGGACGCGGCGAACGCCCTGCCTGGGGTAAACGCTTCTGCGCCGCCCGGCTGGGGCGGCTATGTGTCGTACCGTGGCTTCAACGGCGCCCAGATTAGCCAGCTGTTCAACGGCATCAACTTGCAATACGGTGGCGCAGCTCGTCCGGTCGGGGCCTGGATTTATGACCGAGTGGAATTACTCGGCGGCCCCTCCTCGTTCCTCAACGGCAGCGGTGCCGTTGGTGGCAGCCTGAACGTGATCACCAAGCTTGCCAACAGCAAGGAAGAAACCTTCGAGGGCCGGATGAGATACGGGCGCTACGACACCTGGGAAACCGCAGTCGGCTTCAATAAGGCCCTCAACAGCGGTGACGGCCCACGCCACTATGCGCGGCTCGACTACAGCCGCACCAGCAGCAACGGCTACATCGACCGCCAGGAGAACGGGGCGGGCAACCTGGCCTTCTCGCTACTCAGCGACATCAATGACCAGCTCTCCCATACGCTGGCGATCGAATATCTGGAAGAGAAAGAAGACAGTCCCTATTGGGGCACGCCGGTGTTGCAACCGCTGACCGGCAAACTGCACATCGACAAGCGCAACCGTTTCAACAACTACAACGTCGACGATGGCCGCTACGAGCAGCGCACCCGCTGGATACGCTCGATCACCGACTATCAACTGGACGACGACACCCAGTTGCGCAACACCTTCTACCATTACAGCGGCCAGCGCGATTACCGTAATCTTGAGGTTTATCGCTACAACAGCGATAACAGCACCATCGCCCGCTCCGGCGGTTATCGCCAGCGGCACGACCAGGAAGTCAATGGCGACCGCATCGAACTGACTCACCATTCTCAACTGTTCGGCCTGGTCAGCGATTGGGCTCTGGGCGTGGATTACAACACTAACCAGCAAACCAACTTTCCATTGTCCAAAGGCGCCTTCGACACCATCGATCCAGATGGCTTCGAGCCGGGCCACTTCCTGGACATTCCGGGGATGGACGCACCGCGCAGTAAAGGTCGCAGCACTTGGACCGATACCTCCTCAGCTTTCGTCGAGAACCGCACGCGCCTGACCGAACAGTTGTCGCTGATCACCGCGCTGCGTTATGACCACATCGACTTCGAGGTTGTCGATCATGCGGCGCAGGCCAGGCTCGACAATCGCTGGAACGCGATCACCGGTCGCCTGGGCCTGGTCTACGACCTGACCTCAAACGTCAGCCTCTATACCCAGTACAGCACGTCGGCCGAGCCGCCTGGAGGCACACTCACCGGCGCCTCCCTATCCCAGGTAGGCGACTTCGACCTGAGTACCGGTCGCCAGGTCGAAGTGGGAAGCAAGTTCGATTTTCTTGACGGTCGCGGTTCGGCCACTGCCGCGGCCTATCGCATCGTGCGCAAGAACATCTCCGTACCGTCCTCGACCGTGCCCAACACGACCGAGCAGGCGGGACAGCAAACCTCCACCGGCATCGAGTTGGCAGCGTCGTTCAAGGTCACACCCAAGTTAGTGGCGGCCGGTAATTTCAGTTGGGTCAGGGCCGAGTACGACGAGTTCAATGAAACCATCGCTGGTGTCGTGCACTCGCGCAAAGGCAAGAATCCGGTGAACATTCCCGACCGCGTGGCCAATCTCTGGCTGACCTATGATCTGGCTCCCGACTGGCAAATCGGGGCCGACGCCCGCTACGTATCGTCGGTCTACGCCAACACCGCCAATACCATGTGGGTGCCTTCGTACACCGTCTATGGCCTGTCCATGACCCACGACCTGGACAAACATGTACAGCTCAGCGCCCGTCTGCGTAACCTGACCGACGAGGTCTACGCCCGTTTCATCCACCAGAGCAACACCCAATATTACGTAGGGGAGCCGCGCAGCCTGGAAGTCGCTGTGCAGTGGAAGTACTGACGAGGCTGAACGGTAATGCCATGCGTGACTTGGCTGGCTGATCGGCCTGACGTGTCTGTTCATGATTCGGAGTACAGGCTGTCCCGCGCCGATTAGCCTGATAGCTTGGCCTGTTGAACGGGACCGCCAGGGACGGCGGTTTTTACTGTTTTTTCTCTAGATGAGAGCGGTTGGCACATGGCATTGTTTCATTCCCAAGGGGCTTACCCCGGCAATTAAATGCCCATTGTTTTGTACAGATTAATATTTGAATCGCCCGACCAATCCTTGAAGCTGACCAGAAATATCCGTCATTCGCCCCGATCCGGCATGCGCTGAATGCGCATACTCTTCTACCGTCTGCGTATCGGCGTGGATCTGTGCGATGTGTCGATTGATTTCCTCCGCCACCTGAAGCTGCTCCTCTGCCGCCGTGGCGATCCGGGTATTCTGGCCGCGACTCGAGTCCACTGAAGCGCGGATCTTGTCGAAGCTGTCGCGGACCCGCTGGATCCGCTGCAGGCTAGCCTGTGACGCTTGCAAGCTGCCGTGCATCTGCTGGGTGACTTCCTGGGTACGGCGAGCAAGGTTACCCAGTAGGCTGTCGATTTCGCCGGTGGAGTCGGAGGTGCGACGAGCTAGGGCGCTGACTTCATCCGCGACCATTGCAAAGCCATGCCCTTGAGCACCAGCGCGGTCGGCCTCAATGGCGGCGTTGAGCGCCAGCAAGTTGGTCTTCTGGGCAATCGGGCGAACAATGTCGGGAATGGCATTGATGTTTTTGCAGTCTTGTTCGAGGAGTTGCATGGTCTGGGCCGATATCACCAGGTCCTCACTGAGCTTGAGCACGCTGCCGGTCGTTTCGCTGATTTGCTTCTGAGTATCGTGCACATCTCGGTAGCCTTCGGCAGCACTCAACATCGCGGCACCATAGAACGCGCGACCTCATTGGAAGTGGCGAGCATTTCATTGAAAGCGGTGCTTACCAGTTCCACGGCCTCACGTTGGCAGCCCGCAGCCAGGTTCATCTTATTGGCGACTTCGTTGGTATCGGCGGCGGCGATTTGCAGATCGAACGACGCATTGCCGATGCGCTTCCCCAATTGAGCAATCATACTTGGAAGTTGGTTGAACCAACTCGCCAGGTTGGCGGTTTCGTCCTTGCCCCGTACTTGGTGTTGACGTGTAAGGTCACCCTCACTTTCGGCGATCTGTTGCAAGCCATCAGCCACGCCACGAATCGGGCGCACGATCATGCCGGCAAAACCAGCACCGACGATGGCAAAAAACGCCGCCAATGCGGCTGCGATGGCTGCGATCAACCAGGTCAGACTCATGGCATCGGCCATCATCTCGTCCCGCTGATTAGGCCAATAAAACGCCATCCAGGCCATAAGAATCACGCCTCAGCGCTTTTGGCCAATTGGCCATAGCCGGGTCCTAACACCTAATGGCTTGAAATCGTTTTTGGCATTTGCGAGATCTACCAAGACATTGCCATTGGCCTCGACCAACACCAGGCCCTCGCTCTTGCCTAATTTGATCGTTCTAACCAACTCAGTCAGTTACTTGAGCGATACGTCCACGCCAACGACGCCACGGGGGGACCACTCGCGTCATTGATGGTGCGGATCGTACTGACCTTCACCACGTCTCCAAGTGCCCAATCTTGGGCTCCCGCTCACCGCTTGACGCAGGCATCCATGCTGCTCGCGGCCAGATTGCTACTGCTACTGCTTATCGCGACCTGCTGGGACAAAGCAGTGAGGTCGCCGATTCGCACAAGGACCGCCGCAAGGTCTAAGATTTCTTCTCTCTGCCCTACTTCAAATCATGGGCGCGTGTCTGACCCAGCTCCGCAAGGTCGAGGAAGTATTGATCGTCGAAAGGAATGCCGTATCCAATAACCCGCTGGTCTTTGCCGTTGAAAGCGACCTGGTCTCTGGCGGCAACTTCCACACAGAACCAGTGACCATGGCCGCAGACAATATGGCATTGGCGATTGCTGAAATTGGTTCGCTAGCTGGGCAGGCGTGTTGTTTGGATGAAGCCTTTCCTTCGGGTCCGATAAGACCTGTGGCGAAATAGCGCACCCAGGAAAAATTTACTTCATTATTTAAAGCGGGCTAAATAGCCCCCCCTTCGCGGCGATTTCATTTATGAGTTCGTTGAAACGCATCCGTCCCTGGATCGCCTGTCTGGCCATCCTGCTCAACCTGATCACCACGCCGATGAGTCGTGCGATGCAGATGCCGGACATGCGCCTGATGCTTTGGGGTGGTTTTTGTTCGGGCGGAAACTTGAGTGTTTTGCCAAAAGATCTCGGCAAGGCGATTGATGGCCTGCAACTGCCTCAGTCAAAATCTGCCATGCAGCACGGCGACTGCTGTTGCGGACATGCCGGACTCGCGGCATTACCGTCCAATTACTACCGGCATTTTCTGCCGCAGTACGCTGCCAACACGGCCCTCGAGAACCCTGTCCTGCCGACGCTTCATCCACGCATTCGCTGGCCCAGCCTGAGTCCTCGCGCCTCTCCCTTCGCCTGATCAAAACATCGCTGATGTCATGCGGTGTTGCCTGCTTTAAATCTGTTTAGCGACCTGAGAAGGACGCTGAACGCCCTTAAAGTTTCTTGATGATCAGGAAGTGCGCGTTATGCCTGCTCCGTTTTCTTTGCGCTATGCGAAGCGTTTGTCTGTGTCCCGCTCCATGTGGCCCGTGTTTTCAATCGGCATGCTCGCACTGAGCCCGCTGTCGCTGGCATTGGCTGAAGCCAGTAAACTCGAAAACTCAACGCTGACGCTGGGTGCGGTGAATGTCCAGGGCTCGGCCAGCGGCCCGTTAAGCACCAATAGCGTACTGAGCTCAATCGATATCCTGGGCGCGGATATCCTTGAAAAGATGCCCGCCAACTACAGCTGGGAGCTGTTCAGCCGCGCACCGGGTGTGATGCTGACCGAGTTCAATCAAGGCACCACCTCCGGCAAAATCTCCTTTCGAGGTTTCAACGGCGAAGGCGAAGTGAACGCGGTCAAATTGCTGATCGACGGCATCCCCAGTAACAGCAATGACGGCAACATGCCGTACATGGACATGATTTTCCCCATGGAGCTGGACAGCATTGAGGTGGTGCGTGGCACCAGTGATGCACGCTATGGCCTGAACAACATTGCCGGCAACGTTAATATGCTGACCCGCACGGGTGGCGACTACAACAAGGCGCGGCTGCGTTACGGCAGCTTCAATACCCAAGAAGCACAACTCGCCAAAGGCATTGAGGGCAGCAACTGGACTCAGAACTACTTCTTCGCCTATCAAAAATTCGATGGCTACCGGGATCATGCCGGAGCAGACAAGTTCTCGATGTCGGGCAAATGGTTCTACACGCCGGACGATGACAGCTACCGTATCGGCCTTATTGCTCGTCACTACGAAACAGAGGCTGAGGAGCCAGGTTATCTAAGTGAAGAAGATGCACGTCATCATGCGGAAATGACCAACAGATTCAACGCTACTGACAAGGGTACTCGTCGTATGAACCAGGTCAGTCTGCATTTCGATACAGACTTGGCTGATACCCTCGCTTGGTCAGCGAAGACCTACGTCAACACCTTCGATGACAGGCGCTGGACACAATACTGGAGTACAAGCGCTCAGCAGGAACGCGACGCCTACGAGACGCAATATGGCGCCCTCACCTCCCTGACCTGGCGACCGGAAGTCAGCTGGCTTTACGACTTCGCCTTGGAAGGTGGTGCAGACGTACAACAGCAGCAAAACAAAAGTGAGCGCTATCGCACTAGAGACCGTATGCGTCTAGCTACCACCCGCGACCAGCAGTTCGACTTCGACACCTACGGCGCTTATATCCAGGCCGAAATCAAACCCTTCGAATCACTGAAGATCGTACCGGCCTACCGGGTCGATAAGATCCAGGGCGACTTCACTAATGAAATGACCGGCACAGATTACGACATTAACGACTACGGGCTGATCAAGCAGCCGAAGATCAGCGTTGTCTATTCTCCGTGGGACGTTGTCAGCTTCTATGCGAACTGGGGACGTACCTTTCAAGTGGGCACCGGGGCGGCGGCTTACAAGATTCCACCCAGAGACACTGACCTAGCCCCTTCGATCAACGAGGGCTGGGAAACAGGCATCAAGTTCACGCCGGCTGACTGGGTGGATGGACGCGTCGCCTATTGGCAGCAAGAGGCCTCGGGGGAAGTCAGTCGCCGGCTGAACGACCCGAGCGGCGAATCCGATAATGTCGGTGAAACACGGCGCTGGGGTTACGACTTGCAGATGAACCTGTATCCGAATGAACGCACCAATATCTGGATGGCTTACTCCTGGCAGTATTCGAAAATACTCCAGCCGAGTGCCACGTTGCCTAACAGCAAAGGTGAGGAAATCGACCACATCCCGCACCACCTTTATAACGCCGGCATCAGCTATGACGCGACCCCCGCACTTCAGCTGACCGCGTGGATGAACGGCCAGACTAACTATTATCTGGAGCGGGAAAATACGAAGGGGACGTATGGCGGTTATGTGCTGATGAACCTCGGTGCAACCTACAAAGTGACGCAGTCAGTGAGCGTCGACCTACAGCTGAAAAACCTAACCAACCGATATTATGAATACGTCTGGTACGACCCGGACGGTGCGCAGGCATCACTGCATTCGCCTGGTGATGGTCGCGCACTTTATACCGGAGTGACTGTGGAATTCTGATGTGGGAGATTGCTGAGGCCTATTTGGCTCAGCATTTCGGAAACCTGAGGTGCCGAACTTGTTATACTTGATCATCTGAAATGACAAGTAGACTAACTAAGCGCCTCAGGAAATCTAGAGCATCAGACTCATACACTCCCGCATTCAAACACAATTTTACGGGATCGAGAAGCTAACAGACCTATCAAATTCTGCAGTTGACATGACAAAAAATGGGCATGCATTGCCTGTTGATCGTGCCATAAACACTCGATTATCCAACGATTTGGTTCGGAAATATTTTTTAACTCACATTTGACGACACCCGACGAATTGCTTATCAACAACTCAAGAATAGTAGAAATCCTGTGCTCAAAATCATCATCCATGTTCACTTCGAATCCCATAGCGCTCTTCATAAGACCCGACATAAAATGAACCTCCACGCTGACATAAGTTAATGAAGCTGGGCAAACTGTTAACCAAGACATAAGGATAGTAAGTGTCACTAAAAACCTCACATGTGACATCTGGCTATCCTGCATAGCTTTAGATAAGCCTAACAATAGACGGAAATCGGTTAGAAAAATGACAAAACGTTGATGATTCCTGCCAAGATCCCCCCAGTCCACGAAGTGCTCTATAAGGAGGGTTTAATCCAAAATGCCTAGCAAATCTGTTCAGATCATTACCTACCCTGAAGTCAGCCTGCTCGACTTAGCTGGCCCTTTAGACGTGTTTATCGCGGCGAACCATTTCGCGCATCCCGATAATCCGCCTTACTCTTTATCCATTCTATCGTTGAGTCGCACGACGGAGATTTTCTCCAACTTCTCGCTAAACGCCGCTATTTTGGAAGCTGAAACACCGGCAGCGCACACGCTGATCGTGCCAGGCGGGCCTGGGATTCATAAATTTTGTGACCATCCAAAATTTTTTACACAATTTGTAAGACATTCTGAAAAAGCTAAGCGTCTAGTTTCCGTCTGCACGGGCATATTTGCGCTAGCGACTGCCGGAAAATTAGACGGGCGAAACGTGACGACTCACTGGTCTGCCTATGACAAGTTGGAACTTGACTTCCCTCTCGCAAAAGTAAGGCGCGGGCCTATATTTATTAACGATGGAGATCTATGGACTTCGGCTGGCGTTACGTCAGGCATCGATCTAGCTCTTGCAATAGTCGAAGCAGACTTGGGGCATGCTGCGGCACTAGAAGTTGCACGACATTTGGTTGTTTTTCTAAAGCGTCCTGGAGATCAAAACCAATTCAGTTCATCATTGACTCTACAATCCAATAGCAGTCAATTTTCAGACCTACACGCATGGCTTAACACCAATCTTAGTGGCGATTTATCGGTATTTTCGCTAGCCAATTTCATGAATATGAGTGAACGAACATTTGCTCGAAAGTATCGTGAGGCCAATGGCTGTACGCCTAGCAAAATGGTAGAGCAAATTCGCTTGGAAGCTGCTCGTCATATGCTGGTCACGTCACGTACGCCACTCAAAACGATTGCCCACAAGTGTGGCCTAGGTAATGAAGCAACCTTGATACGCTGTTTTATGAAAAACTATGCTGTAACACCTGGTGAGTATCGCGCACGCTTCAAGTCTAGTGAGGAAACAAGAAAATGAAGCGCCCAGAATTCTTTCACAAGCAAGCAACTCGTAGGTTATTACTGAGCTTTGAGTCCTAAAGACAACAAACGCTCAATCCTACCTGTTGATTCACGCATTAGGTTAATGAGCGTCGGCAAGTCGCGCTCATCTTTGCGGTATTGAGGAATAGTTGCGGAAATAGAACCTCGAATTTTACCATCGACAAAAAAAGGCACTGCTAAGCCAAAAGCCCCTAGCACACGCTCACCTTCACCAGTTGCCCAACCCCGTTTTTTAATAGTTAACAGATCCTCCTTAAGTGCCTTGCGGCAGGTAATGGTAGCATCCGTAATTTTTACAAGATCAAGAGAGTCAACTAAGTGTGGATCGCAGTGAGCCAATACAGCCTTCCCGGCAGCACCGGCATAGAGAGGGACATTCACGTTGATTTGAAGCTTGTATTGGATTGGTCTCCATCCCTGTATGACGTCAAGAAACTCGGCTTTTCCAGTCACATCATCGAATGAAAGAAGCGCAATTGTTTCACCGGTCTCTTGGACTAATGAAGACAATATTTTCTTGGTAATATCAGCAAGATTGCGATGGGCGGAGTTCATCTTTGCCGCCCATTGGTAAAGCCTTGGGCCAGGGAATAAAGTACCCCCAAACAAGCTGACCAGTTCAGCCTCAACACCAGACTGTATGAGTCGCTTGGCCGTGGCCGCATTGCAAAGAAGATGGTCATTTAAGTGAGATGACGTAATTATGCCGTCAGGAAAGGCGCAGGAAAGCAGGAGAAGCCTCTCAAGACGGTTAACTGTAGACTTACTATCTTTCGTAGAGATGCAGGGATGGGCCTGAAGATTTTGAAGGCTCTTCGACTCAATGTCAGCCATTATCTGTCCAATGACTCGTAGCACATCTGCATCCAACTGCTGTTGCATTTTTGAGTATGCATTTCCAGCGGAGTGGAGAGAGACTGATACGATAAGTCCGTTCGTTGCACTTCCTACGCGGATGGACAAAGCGCTGGGGAACTCAGGCTCCGATAACTGCCCTAGGGCATCATTCGTCCGAAAGATGTAATCTACATCACCCTTCTCATCTCGCGGGCTTAAACGTGAAGCATTGGTCTCTAGATATTTAGCAAACTGTCTACCAATATCTCCAAACGTAAGTGGGTACACCACGCCTAGCTGAGGCCTGAAGGTAAGTGTTGCATTAGCTTCGCTACATGCAGCTATAAAATAGCCCCTACTTTGCGGGCAGTAGACAGAGACAAGAGCTGTGCACTTTGAGGCATCAGCGAGCTCACTGAGCAATTCACCGTTCCGGCCAAGAAGCACACTTGAATCGCTGAGCGCTTTCGTCAGGACGTCGATTCTGGGCCCTACGCTGTACTTACCAACTCCTAACTCACTCGCTAGGCCGATCTCAACCAACGAGACCAGAATCCGATTAACGGTGCTCCGGCTCTCTGAAAGCTCTGCCGCAAGCTCTCGCACGCCCCACGGCTCCCCGCCAGTTCGCCTCACGAGTGCATCGACAATCTGAATCAACCTGGTATGGCTGGACGCCGGGGCAACAGCCAATGACGTTGGAATAGAGCGATTTGATTGAGACATCACGAGTCATATCAAGGGTTCGGACCCCCATTCTGGGGTCTAACGCTGCCCAACGGCAAATCACATCCTCGCTGTTGACAACAGGCCCAGCGTTCTAGAAGCTAGACAAACAATAACAGGACGCCGTCCCATTTTTTGAATGAGGCCTATGTCCAATAACCCGAGGTGCCCATGAACAACAATAACGTTATGGCCGAGCCCGTCGTGCAGACCGTCGAAGAGACGGAACAGACAAGAAAGGCCAAGAAAGCAACGCGGGCTGCTGTATTTGGTACATTTGTCGAGTATTACGATTTCAGCGTCTACGGATATGTAGCCGCGACCCTCGCAGCGGTTTTCTTTCCCTCGGACAATGCGACAACCGGCCTGCTTAACACTTTCCTTGTATTCGGGTCCGCGTTTTTGGTGAGACCACTTGGGGCTATCGCTTTCGGCTGGCTAGGTGACAAAGTAGGCAGACGCTTCAGTCTGATCGCTAGCATCACCCTGATGGGTGCCGCGGCTACGCTCATTGGTCTACTACCAGGCTACGCGCAAATCGGTGTATGGGCCCCTATCCTTTTGGTTGCGTTGCGCATGCTTCAGGGGTTCTCTGCCGGTGGCGAGATCGGTGGAGCGGCGAGTTACATTCGCGAATGGGCACCACCTAAACGCCGCGCCTTGTACGTCTCTTTTCTTCCTTCCATTGCACAGTTCGGTAAAGGCTTGGCGGCAGCGATTGCCGGTTTGGCAGCGGCCTATCTCACAGATCCTGAAATGCTAGCTTGGGGCTGGCGTATCCCATTCCTTCTAGCTCTGCCGCTCGGGATTATCGGTCTTTACATGAGACTGAGCATTGAGGACAGCCCTGAGTTTGCCTCCAAGAAGAACGATGCTGAAGTCAAGAAAGGCCAGCCTTTCGCTGAGCTGATCCGCGACTATCGCAATCCTTTGACCAAGGTGATCATGATCTCGATGGTGCAAAACATCGGCACCTATATCGGAACTGTATTCATTGCAGCGTACTTCAGTTCAATTCTCGGATACTCCAAAAGCCAAGCGTCCACCATCGTGTTGGTTGCTGTGATCCTTGCTGCGTTTTTAATTCCCCTCGCTGGTCAGCTCGGCTCGTATCGCGGCGGAAAATCGATATTGCGCTATGCATACGTGGCCTATGCCTTGTTATCGATACCGTCCTTCATGCTGATGCAGCAAGGCTCAGTAAGCTTGGCTATGGTCGGACTTGCCCTCGGCATGATCCCTTACGCCCTCTGCCAGGCGGGCACCTACTCGGTAATGCCGGAATTCTTCCCGATGCATATCCGCCACACCGGTGTCGCATTTGGCCACAGCGTAGGCGCGGTTATCGGCGGAGGCTCAGGCCCATTCCTGGCCACATGGTTGATCGGAGCCACCGGCAACCAGTCCACGCCCGCATTCATTCTGTGCGCATCAGGTCTCTTGGGACTGATCGTTATCTCGACCGTTCGAAAAAATGCACCGGCGGCTGGCGATGACGCCAACACCCACCAATTCTCATAAGGTGATAATCATGTCTTTGATCTATGTGACAAGCCCTATCCATCCAGATGTATTGAAAGCCCTTTCTACGGTAGGTGAAGTTCGACTCGGCTATGGCCCAGATGCGGTGTCTTATGCAGATATCCAACAACGAGTAGGTGCCGTATTTTTGCGCGGTGGCCATATCTCTGCGGAGATGATCGCCGCCTCCCCTAAACTGCGGATCGTCGCTCGGCACGGAGCGGGATACGACAACGTTGACTACAAAGCAGCAGCCGAGTTGGGTGTCTGGGTAACCAACACACCAGGCGCAAACAGAAGAAGTGTTGTCGAGCATGTGTTCGCTTTACTACTGGGTATCAGCCGCAAGCTTCAGCTAGCGACTGATCAGACCCGAAATAATATTTGGGCGGCAGATCGGCTGTCTCTCACGGGCATAGAACTCGAGGGTCGCACGTTAGGTTTGATTGGATTTGGCGACATTGGTCGGCACGTTGCGCCAGTTGCTGAAGCCTTTGGTATGAAGGTTCTGGCGACTGACCCTGCTTATGATTCGAGCTTCGATAAACGCATGGTCGATCTCGATACCTTGTTAACTCAGGCAGACGTGGTGAGCCTCCATGTTCCTCTGCAAACAAGCACTGAGAGTCTCATTGGTGGGGCGGAAATCGAAAAGATGAAGACCGGTGCCATCCTGATTAACACCAGCCGCGGTGGCGTGATCGATGAAGCTGCAGTTGCTGACGCCCTGCGCAGCGGCAAGCTGGGTGGCGCGGGAATTGATGTTTTGGCTGCTGAAAACATCGACAAGATCACCCCGTTCAGTTGCAACCAATTCCCCATTGCCGATCTTCCAACCCTACTTGTGACGCCTCACGTCGCAGGGCAAACAAATGAGTCATTGTTGCGCGTTGGCATGAGCGCAGTTGAGGCTATTGCCGCTGTCTTGCGCGGCGAAGCTCCCCAACATCCAGTCAACAATCCTGTATTCAAGACGTTCAACTTATAGCACTCCGAACAGATTCACGCCGAGGTCACCATGTTTATCAATGTATCTGATGAAAGCATTACCGTGAGCGCAGATTGGGAACGCGCTTCCCTTAAAGAAGTTGAAGAGATATCCCATTACCCGGTTGCACTAATCGGTGACGTATTACAGCGCCTCGGAATGATGGCGTCCGCTATCCACCACGTTGCAGGTAAAGCTTCGTTCTACGGAACGGTACTGCCTATCCTCACTTGGGAAGGTGACAACCTGGCCATCCACCGGGCGTTAGACGATGCCAAACCAGGTGATGTTCTAGTGATCAACGGCAACGGTGAAACCAACCGTGCGGTCTTTGGTGATTTGCTGGGTGAAGTGTGTCTGGCTCGCAAGGTCGCAGCGGTGGTCATAGATGGCGCGGTTCGAGATGTGGAGGAGCTGACTGCTATGGGGCTTCCGACTTATGCGCGCGCCGTGAGTCCGGCTGGCCCATCAAAGTACGGCCCGGGCCAGGTCGGTGCTCCGGTTGCCTGTGGCAATGTTGTTTGCAACCCGGGCGACGCAATTTTGGGCGACAAAGACGGGATTGTCGTCATCAGCCGCCACCTCGTTCCAACGCTCGCAGACAAGCTCAAGATCCAGGATGGGATCGAAAACACTTTCAGAGAAAAGGTCCGCGCGAGCATTCGCTAAGAGCCGCCGGAGCTTACAGGGGTATTATTTAGCCACCCGTGAATAACGTTTGAGCACTGAATTCCTTTTGGAGAAATTGCTTCAGCGCTCGTGAAATTCAGAGCTGACAGGTTGAAGTAGAGAAGTCATCTCACCCGACGATGAAATCCGAATAACCCATCGGTGCCCAAGTCCTCGATCTGGCACCGGAAAATGTGATCGGCGCTTCATCCTTCGGGATAATGCGGTGAAGCTATACGACTTCGATACCTAATCTCTCAAACATCCCTAAGGGGCATCGCCGTCTTTTCGGCGGCCCAAAGTTAGTTAGTGCCAAAAAAGCCGCAAAGCGGTTGGAGTTCAATCATGATCGCACGGTTGCTACCGCCCAAAAATCAAAGCGTGAGCTACAACGACTTTCTGAAGCAGCTCGCTGAAACAGGCTTCCGAGGGGACATTGTTCACAGCTACGGGCAGCGGATGGCGCTTGCGACGGATAACTCTATTTATCAGCAAATGCCTCAAGCAGCCGTATTCCCCGTTGACGCTCAGGACGTAGCGATCCTGGCGACTCTGGCCGCCGATCCTAAGCATAGGTCGGTAGTGCTGACACCACGAGGTGGCGGCACCGGCACCAATGGTCAGTCGTTGACTGATGGTATCGTCGTCGACCTGTCACGCCATATGAACACCGTTCTTGAAATTCACGCTGAAGAGCGGTGGGTGCGCGTTCAAAGTGGTGTGGTGAAAGATCAACTGAATGCTGCGCTTAAACCTTATGGACTTTTCTTCGCGCCGGAATTGTCCACGTCCAACCGAGCAACGATTGGCGGCATGATTAACACCGATGCCAGCGGCCAGGGCAGCTGTACCTATGGCAAAACCCGCGACCACGTTCTAGAGCTTTCCACGGTATTACTTGGAGGTGAGTTACTCCGCAGCGGGGTACTAGAGCAAGGTGCTCTGGAGCAAGAAACTGCGCGCCCGGATCGGATCGGTGAGGTTTACCGGTGTGCGGTCGACATCGCGGATAATCAGGCAGATCTGATTGAGCATACCTTTCCTAAACTCAATCGCTGCCTCACGGGCTATGACCTTGCGCACCTTCGCGAACAGGGTGATCTGTTCAATCTTAACAGTGTGCTGTGCGGCTCCGAAGGCTCCCTGGGTTTCATTATTGAGGCCAAACTCAACGTCTTGCCGATCCCTAAGTATTCCATCCTGGTTAACGTACGTTATGCCAGCTTCATGAATGCGTTGCGCGATGCGAAGGCATTAATGCTGCTCAAACCTTTGTCGATTGAGACCGTCGACTCCAAAGTCCTGATGCTGGCGATGAAGGACATCGTCTGGCATGGCGTTGCCGAATACTTTCCTGCAGACCCGGACAAACCTACCTCGGGCATCAACCTCATCGAGTTCAGCGGCGACGATGAAGCTGCTGTCCAGCAAAGCGTTCATGACTTCGTCTTGCATCTGCAGAGCGACACGTCTGTGGTGCGCTTGGGCCACACACTCGCAATAGGCGCCGATGCAGTCAAGCGTGTCTATGCGATGCGTAAACTGGCGGTTGGACTGCTGGGCAACGTCACGGGTGAAGCTAGGCCGCAGCCTTTTGTAGAAGACACCGCTGTGCCTCCAGAGAACCTTGCTGACTTCATCCAAGAGTTTCGGGCGCTGCTGGACGGCTATGAATTGCAATACGGAATGTTTGGTCATGTTGATGCCGGCGTACTGCATGTGCGCCCGATTCTGGACATGAAAGACCCGGTCCAGGCTGCATTGATCCGCCCCATTTCCGACGCCGTCGCTGCCTTGACTCAAAAGCATGGCGGCTTATTGTGGGGCGAACATGGGAAGGGATTGAGATCCCAATATGCCCCAGATTACTTCGGTGACCTTTACCCTGCGTTACAAGATTTAAAGGCGGTTTTCGATCCGTACAACCAACTTAATCCTGGAAAAATCGCAACCCCCAGAACGGTACCTGAAGCTCGGCTTACTCAGGTAGATGGCGTTGAGTTACGAGGCGACTTAGACCGCACAATCGACGAACGCGTATGGCGAAGCTACGACACCGCTGTCCACTGCAACGGGAATGGCGCCTGCTACAACTTTGATCCAGACGACGCCATGTGCCCCTCATGGAAAGGCACCCGTGACCGCATTCATTCACCCAAAGGACGTGCTTCCCTTATTCGCGAATGGTTGAGACTGCAGGGTCAGCAAGACATAGATGTGTTGGCGACAAGTGATCACATTCGGTCAATCAGCAACGTCGCCAGCCTCGCAAAACGCGCAGTCAACACGGTCGCACAGAAAATGGGGCAGCAAGACTTTTCCCACGAAGTTTATGAAGCAATGGCTGGGTGCCTTGCGTGTAAATCCTGCGCTGGACAATGCCCGGTCAAAGTAAACGTGCCTGAGTTCCGCTCGCGTTTCCTAGAGCTGTATCACAGCCGTTATCTGCGCCCTTTAAAGGATTACTTGATCGGCTCGCTGGAATACACGATTCCCTACATCGCTCGCTTCCCGCGCCTGTATAACTTTGTCATGGGCTCCCGCCCGGTACGCTTCGTTCTGGAGCATGTCGCCGGGATGGTCGATAGTCCATTGCTCAGCATCACGGACTTCGACGCTGTATGCCGTCGTTGGAACGTTCAGATCGCAACGCCTGAACTCCTGTCGACATTGGGTAAACAGCAGCGCGCTCGCAGCGTAATCATCGTCCAGGATGCCTTTACCCGCTACTTCGAAACCCCCGTGCTCTCGGACTGGATCGAACTGATCGCAAGGCTTGGCTATCAGATCTACCTCGCCCCGTTTGCGCCCAATGGCAAACCGCTTCAGGTGCAAGGTTTCATCAGCACTTTTGAAAAAGCTGCCCATTTCAACAGTAACGCTCTGAGTCAGCTTCAGGGCTACGAAATAGCGCTCGTAGGGCTCGATCCCGCGATGACTCTGGTGTATCGCCAGGAGTATGCGAAGACATTGGGCAGCAGCAAAGCCCCCACAGTTCTACTGCCTCAGGAGTGGCTGTCCAGAACGGTTCAACAAATTCCGAGTGCCAAAGATGCTGCGCCCTATTACTTCCTCCCACACTGCACTGAAAAAACTAATGAGCCGAGCAGTATCGGTCTTTGGCAGCAGATCTATGAGCGCATGGGACTGAGTTTACAGATTCAACCAAGCGGGTGCTGCGGCATGTCTGGTACCTATGGACATGAGGCAAAGAATGTCGGCACTTCAGAAGTGATCTACAAGCAGTCTTGGGCGCCGCTCGTGACAAAATTCAATGCTTCTGGCCGGTTATTGGCCGATGGATATTCTTGCCGTAGCCAAGTGAAACGACAGGACGGAGTAACCGTTTTACATCCACTACAAGCCTTGCTCTCTGTTGTCAGGAAAACGACAGCCTAAGCGCCGGAGCAGCATTACACCACTGCCGAAGACTGAGTCAAAGGCTCGGCTACAGGCTCCCTGCAATGCGGCTTAGCCCTAAATTCATTTCGCAGAAAACGTACGCCGATACTCAGAAGGCGATGTGCCGAGGTGAACGCTGAATTGCTGCCTAAACGATAACGGCGTTCCAAATCCTGCTTCACCCGCAATACATTCGATAGGCAGGTCAGTGGTCTCCAAAAGCTCCTGTGCTCTGGCAACCCGTTGAGCATTCAACCACTTTGAGACGGTACTGCCAGTCGTCTCTCTGAATCGCCGAGTAAATGTGCGCCTACTCATCTTCGCCATGTCGGCCAATACGTCGAGCGACAGATCGTTAGAGAGGTTCGCTCGAGCCCACGCCATTACTTCAGACAGATGAGTCTCGCTGGAGAGGTGCGGCACAGGGTGATCAACGTACTGAGCTTGGCCTCCCTGTCTGTGCGGCGGCGTCACCAGCATCTTCGCGGTGCGATTCGCGACACCAGCACCGAGGCGCTGGCGAATCAGATGAAGGCAACAGTCAATTGCCGCCGCAGTTCCCGCAGAAGTCACGATGTTGCCATCGCTGACGTAGAGCACATCAGGCCTGAAGCGAACTTCTGGGAAACGTCGCGCAAACTCTTCTCGGGCGGCCCAGTGAGTGGTTGCTTCCTTGCCATCCAGTAATCCAGCATCTCCGAGGACGAATGAGCCTAAACATAACCCAACTATAAGCTTACCTTGAGCATTGGCCAGTTGGAGCGCTTTCACTAACTGTACAGATGCACCTACTAATTGATCGCCCCATGCCGGAATGACGATTACATCAGATTCCTCCATCAGTTCAAGACCATGAGCGACCGTTAAGTCGAGGCATTGGTCGCTAGCGACCATCCCTACCTTTTCTGCGCAATAATTGACCTCATACTGAGGTTCACCAGGTGCGGATTGAGCAGTGCCTAGCACCATTCCAGGCACAGAAAGATGGAACAGGCTGACACCTTCAAAAGCCAAAACAGCAACACGTATGGATCGCATCAATAGCCTCGCATGACAGTCGACCGCTTAAACAAGAGCGCTTTCGATGATTGAATGCTTCTCTCGTGCTGTCTCACAGTCGCGCCGATCGACTGGCCCGATTATATCGAAATATGTCCTTCAGGCCACTATTGTGATGCGACGCAGTCGGCAAGAATGCAGTTCTATACAGACTAATAGGATCAAATCCAATGATTTTCAGAAAACTGCCTCTTGCACTCAGCTTCGCTTGCGCTATTGCCAGCCCATGGGCATTCGCCAATACAGATGTATCGCCCGCACCGATCACGACCCAAAAAGTGGATTTTCAGCAAATTCGTAACGCAACAGTGAAAATTACCTACGGCGACACAACGTTCCTGATCGATCCGATGCTCGCGAAAAAGGGAACCTATCCTGGATTTGAAAATACGTACCGAAGCGATCTCCGCAACCCAATGGTCGATCTCACCGAATCACCTGCCGAAGTAATCGCCGGTGTGGATGCTGTCATCCTCACACACACGCATCTTGACCATTGGGACGATGCCGCGCAGAAAGCGCTGCCTAAGGAAATCCCTCTATTCACCCAAGATGAGGACGATGCGAAATTGGTTCGTTCCCAAGGCTTTAAAAATGTGCACGTACTGACTGGCGAAGCTGAGTTTGGCGGAGTCAAAATCACTAAGGCAGGTGGTCAACACGGCACCGATGAGATGTATGCCGTGCCGCCCCTCGCGAAACTTCTGGGCGAGGCAATGGGCGTTGTGTTTCAAGCCCCAGGCTACAAAACTCTTTACCTTGCCGGCGACACCATCTGGCGAAAAGAAGTAGATCAGACCATTCAAAAATATCAGCCCGAAGTTATAGTACTTAATACCGGGAAGGCGAAAGTGAATGGGTTCGATGGCGCAATCATCATGGGTGAGGATGACGTCCTACACGCATCCCAAGCAGCAAAAAATGCGAAGATAGTCGCCGTGCATATGAATGCTATTAACCACACCTCGCTAACACGTGAAGCGCTGCGCATTTACGTTAAGAAGCAAGGTATCGAAAGTCGCGTCGACATTCCAGAAGACGGCGCTTCGCTGGAATTCTGATTTAAACCTACCAGGAGCGGGGTAATAGTTCTTTACTCCCGATCCCAGCTTAACCTCCAAATCATTGGATACTCAACGGGAGAACGTTCATGAAACGAGGTCTTGTAGTAGTTGACCTACAAAACGAATATCTACCTACCGGCAATTTGCCTTTGACCGGCATTGACGCTGCTGTAGAGAATGCTATCCGGGTAATCAGCCACGCGCGCGGTACCGGTTTTCCTGTTTTTCACATACGGCATGAGTCTGCTAAAGACGCTCCGATCTTTGCAAAAGGATCGACTGGTGCGGAAATTCAACCAGACGTAGCCCCGCAAGGTAACGAGCCTGTAATCGTAAAAAGACACATTAACGCCTTTAGGGAAACTGATCTGAGACAGCAACTGGAAGCCGCTGATGTGAAGGAAATCGTAGTCATAGGTGCTATGAGCCACATGTGCATTGACGCCGTAGTACGCGCTGCAGCAGACATGGGATATCCCGTGACCGTACTGCATGATGCCTGCGCCACCTTGGATCTGACATTCCACGGCGTGACTGTTCCTGCCGCCCAAGCGCATGCAACCATGATGGCCGCATTTGAATTCGGCTATGCAAACGTCATATCGGTAGACGAATATCTGGGGGCTTAAACGCTTATTTTTCGGTTGAGGAAGCGCCAATTGCCCCACTCCAGGACAGCTCCAATTCCAGTGCGTTTGGGGACAACACAAGCAAGACGAATAGGGTATCAGGTACGCCAAGGGAGCCCGGCTTTACTAAGCCAGGCTCTCATGGACGGAAGACTCAATGCGTCTTTCCATCACAAACCAGGGAAAACAGCTACCCCTAGGTCACAAACTGGTTGGCGAGCGCCTGCTGCTTGATGGCTAACGAATTAATAGATCTGCTGATTTCCTGAGACTCTTGCGCCTGCGCTGAGAGCGATTCGGTGACATCCCGAATTGTTACCACGTTTTGGCTAACCTCCCCCGCGACCCTGCTCTGCTCCTCGACCGCAGCGGCGATTTGGAAATTCATTTCGCTAATGATTCCCACAGACTCTTTGATTCGGTCAAACGCCCCTGAAGCTAGGCAGACGTCCCTAACAGCGACACTGGCCTGAGCTGAACCTTTTTTCATTGCGCTAACAGTCTCAAGGGTATTTCTCTGCAGTTGCTGAATAACGTCACGAATTTCCTCAATGGAATCACTGGTGTTGCTGGCAAGATTGCGAACTTCGTCAGCCACTACTGCAAAAC
>NZ_JABAEE010000054.1:0-48131 GCF_023701885.1 Pseudomonas sp. CG7
CCCCCCCCCCCCCCCCTCGCTTATTATCCACGCACAAGCCCGCCAACTCGACTTCTGCCGGGGGGGGGGGGTCGGAGAGGTGTATTAGAGCCAGCCCCATGAGCGACCAGCACTCTACTGAAGCCACTCACGAATACGCTGACTCCGAACACGTCGAACACACCTCCTCCGGTACCGGCCTGGCCCTGCCCGGCCAGAACCTGCCGGACAAGGTCTATATCATCCCCATCCACAATCGTCCCTTCTTCCCGGCCCAGGTGCTGCCGGTCATCGTCAACGAAGAACCGTGGGCCGAAACCCTGGAATTGGTGGCCAAGTCCGAACATCATTCCCTGGCGCTGTTCTTCATGGACACACCCCAGGAAGACCCGCGTCATTTCGACACCTCGAAGCTGCCGCTGTACGGCACGCTGGTGAAGGTGCACCACGCCAGCCGGGAAGCCGGCAAATTGCAGTTTGTCGCCCAGGGCCTGACCCGCGTGCGCATCCGCACCTGGCTCAAGCACCATCGCCCACCGTACCTGGTGGAGGTCGAATACCCGCACCAGCCGAGCGAGCCGACCGACGAGGTCAAGGCCTACGGCATGGCGCTGATCAATGCGATCAAGGAACTGCTGCCGCTCAATCCGCTGTACAGCGAAGAGCTGAAGAACTACCTCAACCGCTTCAGCCCCAACGACCCTTCGCCACTCACCGACTTTGCCGCCGCGCTCACCTCCGCCACCGGCAATGAACTGCAGGAAGTGCTCGATTGCGTGCCCATGCTCAAGCGCATGGAGAAAGTGCTGCCGATGCTGCGCAAGGAAGTCGAAGTGGCGCGGTTGCAGAAAGAGATTTCCGCCGAGGTCAATAACAAGATCGGCGAACATCAGCGCCAGTTCTTCCTAAAGGAGCAGCTCAAGGTCATCCAGCAGGAACTGGGGCTGACCAAGGACGACCGCAGCGCCGACCTCGAGCAGTTCGAGCAGCGGCTGGAAGGCAAGGTGTTGTCGGCCCAGGCGCAAAAGCGTATCGAAGAGGAGATGAACAAACTCTCGATCCTGGAAACCGGCTCGCCGGAATACGCCGTCACCCGCAATTACCTGGATTGGGCGACGTCGGTGCCGTGGGGCGTGTATGGCCAGGACAAACTCGACCTCAAGCATGCGCGCAAGGTGCTCGACCAGCACCACGCCGGCCTGGACGACATCAAGGACCGCATCCTCGAATTCCTCGCCGTCGGTGCCTATAAAGGCGAAATCAGTGGTTCCATCGTGCTGCTGGTGGGCCCGCCGGGCGTGGGCAAGACCAGTGTCGGCAAATCCATCGCCGAGTCCCTGGGCCGGCCATTCTACCGCTTCAGTGTCGGCGGCATGCGCGATGAAGCCGAGATCAAGGGCCATCGGCGCACTTACATCGGTGCCCAGCCGGGCAAACTGGTGCAGGCGCTCAAGGATGTCGAAGTGATGAACCCGGTGATCATGCTCGACGAAATCGACAAGATGGGCCAGAGCTACCAGGGCGATCCGGCCTCGGCCTTGCTGGAGACCCTCGACCCGGAACAGAACGTCGAATTCCTCGACCACTACCTGGACCTGCGCCTGGACCTGTCGAAAGTGCTCTTCGTGTGCACCGCCAACACCCTGGACTCGATCCCCGGGCCGCTGCTGGACCGGATGGAAGTGATCCGCCTGTCGGGCTACATCACCGAAGAAAAAGTCGCCATCGCCAAGCGCCACCTGTGGCCCAAGCAACTGGCCAAGGCCGGCGTGTCCAAGGGCAGCCTGAGCATCAACGACAGCGCCCTCAAGGCCCTGATCGACGGTTACGCCCGCGAGGCCGGGGTGCGCCAGCTGGAGAAACAGCTGGGCAAACTGGTGCGCAAGGCGGTGATGAAGCTGATCGAAGAGCCAAAAGCGGTGATCAAGCTCGGGCCGAAGGATCTTGAGGCATCCCTGGGCAAACCGGTGTTCCGCAACGAACAGGTACTGTCCGGCGTCGGGGTGATCACCGGCCTGGCCTGGACCAGCATGGGCGGCGCGACCTTGCCGATCGAAGCGACGCGCATCCACACCCTCAATCGCGGCTTCAAGCTGACCGGGCAACTGGGCGAGGTGATGAAGGAGTCGGCGGAAATCGCCCACAGCTACGTCAGTTCGCACCTGAAGCAATTTGGCGGCGATCCGAAGTTCTTCGACGAGGCCTTCGTTCACCTGCACGTGCCGGAAGGCGCCACGCCCAAGGACGGCCCGAGCGCCGGCGTCACCATGGCCAGCGCCTTGCTGTCCCTGGCTCGCAACCAGCCGCCGAAAAAAGGCGTGGCCATGACCGGCGAACTGACCCTCACCGGGCATGTCCTGCCCATTGGTGGCGTGCGCGAGAAGGTCATCGCGGCGCGCCGGCAGAAGATCAACGAACTGATCCTGCCGGAAGCCAACCGGGGCAATTTCGAAGAACTGCCGGACTACCTCAAGGAAGGCGTGACGGTGCACTTTGCCAAGCGGTTTGCGGATGTGGCGAAGGTGTTGTTCTGATGTTCCTGTAGCGGCTGGACTGGCCTCATCGCGAGCAGGCTCGCTCCCACAGGGTTCGGTGTGGATCACAAATGCTGTGAACACCACAAATCCCCTGTGGGAGCGAGCCTGCTCGCGATGAGGCCCTCACAAACAACACTTCTCCAGCTGACACACCCAGTAGCATCTTCGGTTATGCTCGCCGTTCGTCGTGAATGCCGGAGCCCATATGTCCCTCACTCGCCTGCTCGTCCCCCTCAGCCTCGCGCTGCTGAGCGCCTGCGCCACGCAAACCAGCCACAACGTGACCGTGGAAAAACTGAGCCAGTGCCCGGTCCGGCTCAACAACGGACAAAACCTGATCCTGAGCCTGCCCAGCAACCCCAGCACCGGTTACCGCTGGGCGATCCAGGATTCGGCCGGCGGTGTGTTGAAAGGCCTCGGGCCGGAGGTCTATCGCAACCCGGAAGACGCCGGCATCGTTGGCGCTGCCGGTGTCTCGACCTGGCGCTTCCAGGCGTTCAACGCCGGCACCGGGCGCTTGCGCCTGACTTATCAACAGCCCTGGGCACCGGAAGTGCCGCCGGTGGAAACCTTTGACTGCGCCATTGCGGTGAACTGACCGTGGGCTGGCTGATCCTCGCACTGATGGGTGCGGCCACCTACCTGTACGGCTTGGCCATGCATGCCACGTTGCTGTGCCTGCTGGTCAAGCCCATGCCGGTGCTGGCCCTGCTCGGCTGGCTGCACGATGCGCCGCCCGGCGACTATCGACGCTGGATCAGCCTCGGGCTGATTTTTTCCCTGGTGGGCGATGTGCTGCTGGCCTGGCCGGGGGATCTGTTCGTGTTCGGCCTCGGCGCGTTTCTGCTGGCACACCTGGCCTACCTGAAAGCCTACCTCAGCGACTGTCGCCGCCCGGCACTGCGGCCGTTGGCCCTGGCCTTGGGCATCGGCGCGGTGCTGTTGGGGATCCTGGTGTCGAGCGGTCTCGGGCCGTTGCTGGTGCCGGTGGTGGTTTATGGTTTGGCCATCAGCGCCATGCTCTGGCGAGCGTTGGCAAGATTGGGCACCGATGTACCCAAGCGTTCGGCCTGGCTGGCCGCCGCCGGGGCGCTGGCCTTTGTGCTTTCCGACAGCCTGATCGGCATCAACCGGTTCGTGCAGCCCTTCCATGCCGCGCCTTACCTGATCATCATCAGTTACTGGCTGGGGCAATGGGGCATTACCGCGTCGGCGTTTCCGCAAAACATCGTTAAACAGAGATCAAAAATGTGGGAGCGAGCTTGCTCGCGATAGCGGTGGGGCAGTCAGCACCTTTATCAACTGACTGTCCGCTATCGCGAGCAAGCTCGCTCCCACAGGGTTTTTGGTTAAAATGCCGGCCTTTTCACCACCCATGCCGCTGGAACCGCCGTGAGCAAAGACCCCGACCGTCTATTCGCCCAACCCCTGGCCCAAGTGCCGGACTTCGCCTTCAACGAGGACGTGGTGCGGGTGTTCCCGGACATGATCAAGCGTTCCGTGCCGGGTTACCCGACCATCGTCGAAAACCTCGGCGTGCTCGCCGCGCAATTCGCCCAGCCCAATAGCGTGCTCTACGACCTTGGCTCGTCCCTGGGCGCCGTGACCCAGGCCCTGCGCCGTCATGTGCGCACCGACGGTTGCCGGGTGATCGCGGTGGATAACTCGGCGGCGATGGTCGAACGCTGCCGTGAATACCTCAACGGCCAGGACTCGATGTTCCAAGAGCTGCTGCCGGTGGAAGTGATCGAAGGCGACATCCTCGCCCTGGCGTTCCAGCCGGCCTCGGTGGTGGCGCTGAATTTCACCCTGCAATTCCTCGCGCCGGACCAACGCACCGCACTGTTGAGCCGCATTCGCCAGTCCTTGCTGTCGGGCGGAGCCCTGATCCTCTCGGAAAAGCTACGCTTCAACGACGCCGAGGAACACGCCCTGCTCACCGACCTGCACGTGGCGTTCAAGCGCGCCAACGGCTACAGCGAACTGGAAATTGCCCAGAAACGCAGCGCCATCGAAAACGTCATGAAGCCCGACAGCCTCGAAGAACACCGCGAGCGCCTCTTGGCGGCCGGGTTCTCGAAAGTCGTGCCGTGGTTCCAGTGTCTTAACTTCGCCTCGTTGATTGCCCTGCCATGATCGATCTGTCCCCCCTCGCCCGCCATCTGGCCGGCACGCCCCTGGCCGATTGGGCCGCGACGCTGCAGACGCAACTCGACAGCAAGATGGAAAAGGGCCACGGCGACCTGGAGCGCTGGCAAAGCGCCCTCGATGCGCTGCCGGTCTTGCAACCCACCACCGTCGACCTGCTGAACGGCCTGACGCTCGACGCTGATTGCTCCGACGCAACCCGTGGGCAAATGCGTACCGCGCTGATGGGCCTGTCACCCTGGCGCAAAGGGCCGTTCGACCTGTTCGGCGTGCACGTGGACACTGAATGGCGCTCGGACTGGAAGTGGTCACGGGTGGCCCCGCACTTGGACCTCAAGGGCAAGCGCATCCTCGATGTGGGCTGCGGCAACGGCTACTACATGTGGCGCATGCTCGGTGCCGGGGCTGACACGGTGATCGGCGTTGATCCCAACTGGCTGTTCTTCTGCCAGTTCCAGGCGGTGCAGCGCTACCTGTCGCAGCCCAACGCCTGGCATCTGCCGTTCCCCTTCGAGGCCCTGCCAGCGGAACTGGAAGGCTTCGACACCGTGTTTTCCATGGGCGTGTTCTACCACCGTCGCTCGCCGATCGAACACTTGCTGGCCTTGAAGGATTGCCTGGTCAAGGGCGGTGAACTGGTGCTGGAAACCTTGGTGATCGAAGGCGACGAACACCAGGTGCTGGTGCCCGAAGACCGCTACGCGCAGATGCGCAACGTGTGGTTCCTGCCGTCGGTCCCGGCCTTGGAACGCTGGCTGCGCCGCGCCGGGTTCAGCGATGTGCGTTGCGTGGACGTGAGCCTGACGACCGTGGAAGAACAGCGCAGCACCGAATGGATGAAATATCAGTCCCTGAGCGACTTCCTCGACCCCGCCGACCACAGCAAGACCATCGAAGGGCTGCCAGCGCCGATGCGGGCGGTGATTGTGGCGCGTAAATAACCAGTCCAAGCACCACAAAACCCTTGTGGGAGCGAGCTTGCTCGCGATGGCGACCTGACATTCAACAGAGATGTCGCCTGACAGACCGCTATCGCGAGCAAGCTCGCTCCCACAGGGGGTCAGTGTTCAGTCTGAAGGTTTGGCTCTTCGGGCCTTGAAGAACTCGCTAAGCACCGTACTGCACTCCTCAGCCAACACCCCGCCCTCGAACAGCACCCGATGGTTCAGGAAGCCCTGGCTGAAGAACTGCCCCTGGCTCTGCACGATGCCGGCCTTGGGCTCCAGGGCGCCATAGACAACCCGGGCGATGCGTGAATGGACGATCAAGCCGGCGCACATGCTGCACGGTTCCAGCGTCACGTACAGCGTGCTGCCGGGCAGGCGATAGTTGCTCACGGCCTGGGCGGCGGCGCGGATCGCGACCATTTCGGCGTGGGCGCTGGGGTCGTGACCACTGATCGGGCAATTGAAGCCGCGCCCAATGATTTCACCGTCCTGCACCAGCACTGCGCCCACCGGCACTTCGCCCAGGGCGGCGCCTTGTGCGGCAAGGGCCAGGGCTTCGCGCATGAAGTCCTGGTCACGGCTGCGGTCGATGATCTTGGCGGGGCGAATCTGGCGCATCACGCCACCTCGATGGCGGCCATCAGGCCGGTTTCCATGTGGTCGATCACATGGCAGTGGAACATCCACACGCCTGGATTATCCGCCACCAGCGCCACCTGCGCCCGCTCGTTCTTGCCCAGCAAGTAGGTGTCAGTGAAATACGGCACGACCTTGTGCCGGTTCGACGCAATCACCTTGAAGCTCATGCCGTGCAAATGGATCGGGTGCTGGTACTGGGTCATGTTCTTCAATTCGAAAATGTAGCTCTGGCCTTTCTTCAGCGTGGCGATCGGCCGGTCGGCGCAGGTCTTGTCGGTGATGTCCCAAGCCTTGCCGTTGATTTGCCACAGGCTTGGCGGTTTGCCGTTGTCGACATTCACCGACACCGAGCCGACCCATTCGAAATTGAAGTTGAGTTTCTCGGCATTGGCCAGGTCCGGCTCGGCCACCGGGTTGGGCGGCAATGCTGGCGGCCATGGGGTCGGCGCGTCATTGTTCGGCACCGAGCGCAACGTACCCAGGCGCACCGGGCCGTTGCGCAGCGATAACGCCTCGCCAGCCGGCGGTGCCTTGATCGCCAGGCAAATGCGCATGCCTGGCCCCAGCCAGTATTCCTTGCCCAACGGGCGCGGTTCGATGGGGTTGCCATCCAGCGCATAGATCTGCGCTTCAGCACCGGGGATGTTGATGCGGTACGTCAGGGTGTTGTCGAGGTTGAGCAAACGCACCCGGGTGATCTGCCCGGCCGGCAGATCGATCACCGCCTGTGGCACGCCGTTGATGGTCGACAGCCGCCCGGCCGTGCCGCCACGGGCCGCCTCGCGAGGAATGCTGAACGCGACAAACTCGCCCTGCTCATCCACATGCCAGCTCTTGAGGCTCAGGGTCTGCTCGTATTTGAAACCGGTGGGCTCGCGCTCTTCGATGAGCAACGGCCCCACCAGCCCACGCCCGAGTTCTTCGCTGCTGTTGACGTGGGGGTGATACCAATAGCTGCCGGCGTCCGGCACACGGAATTTGTAATCGAAGTACTCGCCCGGCAGCACCGGCAGTTGCGAGACATAGGGCACGCCGTCCATCTCCAGCGGCAAACGGATGCCGTGCCAATGAATGGTGGTGGCGCCCGGCAGATGGTTGATGAAACGAACCCGCAACCATTCGCCCTGGCGCACCCGCAACTCGGTACCCGGTGCCGAGGGGCCAAACGCCCAGGCCTGGGTCTTGTGCCCGGCCACCAGCTCCACATCCAAGGGCGCGGCTATCAATTCATAGTCGTGACCGGCCTCGGCATCAGCCATCTTCCCCAGCCAATACCGCGACGCGCCGCCTGCACCCACACCAACGACAACAAGACCGGCCAGGCCACCGAGTATTTGGCGACGGGTAAAGGACATGAACGCAACCACCTATTGAATCCGCGCGAACCGTTGGGCCCGCAAAAGGCGAATACGATACACCCGCAGATGAGAAACGGTAAGGAAACCAAGATGAAAAAAAAACGTGTGGACGTTATTCCACAGCATTTCCCCGACAGGAGATCGAGCGTGCAGTGTGTTTTTACACCACGCGGCGTAAAAAAAGCCAACGCCGCCGCGACGATGAACAAGGCCGGCACATCGCCGAGCAAATGACCGTAGTGAGACGCCCCATCCATCCCGACGCCAAACGACTGAACAGCCATGATTGCGCCGTGCACGACGCTCGACCACACGGTGAACCCGATCAGGCTCAGGTGCTTCATCGGCTCGCGGGACGCCGTCAGCAGGAACACGCCGAGCGTTGCGTAAATACCGACGATCATCAGCGGATAATCGGAATGGCCGCTATGCCACGCCCAGCCGGACGGCCATAGGAGCATCAATGGCCAGATCGCGAAGACGGCGATCAGACCGACCACGATCAAAACGATGCGCAAGGCGGCGAGTTTTTGAGTGTCATTCATGGCGGCTCCTTATTGCGATGTGCTTGCCACCGCAATGGCTGCCAGGAGTATAGAACGCGTGAGGAATTCCCACCGATCTCCCTCGTGCCGAAGCGCTTTTGTGGCTTTCACTGGGCTGCGCAGCAGCCCAAAATCATCATTGCGGTGTGCCAGATTGATTTAGCCTGTTTGGATTGGGGGCGCTTCGCACCCCAGCGGGAGCAAGCTCCCTCGCCACGGTTTTGGGCGTTGATGGGGCGATGAGGTATGCCTTCCAGATCCCATCATTGCAAACACCGAGGGTTTCCACGCCGAACCGCTTTTGTGGCGAGGGAGCTTGCTCCCGCTGGGCCGGTCCGACGCTTTGGGCGCAGCAGCCCCCGACAACTAGCCCGGCAAGCCGGTAATCAGATGCACCACGCCGTTGTCGAGCGTCATCACGCCCGTCACACCGGCCTCGCTCAACCCGACCCGGTCTATCCGTGCCACATCCCGCAATTCCACCCGCAGCCGCGTCAACGCCACGGGCTGATGGGACTTGAGGTTTGCCGCGCCACCCAACCCGGCAATGATGGCCGGCGCCAGCCCTTCAATCGCTGCCGGTCGATTGGGCTCTTCGGGTACCAGGTCCGGGGTCAGTGCTTTCCAGAAGGCATGTTGCAGTTTGTCGAACATGTTCAATGCTCCATGGCCAGGGTGGCCGGGTTGGCCGTGGATGAGTGAGTACGCAGGAGGTCACGCACCTGCTCCGCGCTGTCCTGGCCCAAGGCCTCTTGGGCCAGCGTTCGGCACTCGCTCAGGTTCCATTCTCGCACGCAGGCCTTGATCGCCGGAATCAGCGGCACACTGACTGACAACTCGTCCACGCCCAACCCCAACAACAGCGGCACCGCCAGGGGTTCCGAGGCCAGCGCGCCACACACTCCGACCCATTTGCCATGGGCGCGAGCGGCCTCGACCGTACGGGCGATCAGGCGCAACACCGAGGGATGCAGGCTGTCGGCCTGGCTGGCCAAACGTGGATGGTCACGGTCCATGGCCAGGGTGTATTGGGTCAGGTCGTTGGTGCCGATGGAAAAGAAATCCACTTCAGGGGCAAACAGGTCAGCCATCAGCGCCGCCGCCGGCACTTCGATCATGATGCCCAGCTTCGGCGCCTGCGTGAGTCCCAACTGACGGACCTCCTCATCCAGCATTTGCCGCGCCAGGCGCAGCTCCGCCAGGTGCGTGACCATAGGCAGCATGATGTGCAGCCGTGCCAGCCCCGAACAGGCGAGCATTGCCCGGAATTGTTCGCGCAATAACTGGGGTCGCTCCAGGCACAAGCGAATGCCGCGCATGCCCAGGAATGGATTGGCCTCATGCGCCATCGGCACGTAAGCCAGCGGCTTGTCCCCACCCACGTCGAGGGTGCGAACCACCAGGTTGCGCTCAGGTCCGAGAACCCGGGCGACGGCGCTGTATAGGGTCGCTTGCTCGTCGTGGCCAGGTGGGTGGGCGCGATCCAGGTAGAGCAGTTCGGAGCGCAACAGTCCCACACCTTCGCCGCCGAGGGCCATGGCCTGCTCCACGTCTCGCAGCGACCCGACATTGGCACTGACCTCGACTCGATGGCCGTCCAGGGTACGAGCCGCCAGGGCCGACTGTTCCAGGTCTCGCTGATGTCGCTGGCGCTGCCGCTCACCCGCGACCTGGCGTTGCTCGATCAAGGCCTGATCCGGGTTAACGTGCAGTTCACCGCTATCAGCGTCCAGCAACACCCGAGTGCCGTTCTCCAGGGCCCACGCGCCTTGCGCCACGCCACACAACGAGGGCAGGCCCAGCGCCCGGGCCAGGATCGCGACATGGCTGGTGGCGCCGCCGCCCACGGTGACAAAACCGGCGATGCGTGAGGTGTCGAGGCGGGCGGTCTGGGAGGGCGTCAGTTGCTCGGCCACCAGAATCGCCTGTTCGGGCAGGTTCCAGGCGTTGTCCTGCACGCCCAGGATCAACTTGAGCACCCGCTGCCCGACATCGGCCAGGTCCGTTGCGCGCTCGGCCAGCAGAGCGCCGCCCAATTGCTGGAACAGCGCGGCGCTCGCCTCGGTGGCGGTTTTCCAGGCGAACGCCGCGCTCTTGCCCGCGGCGATCAAGGCTTGGGCCTGCTCCAGCAAGGTGGGGTCTTCGAGCAATTCTTGATGGGCACGAAAAATCTGCGCCTGGACGCTGCCTGCCGCCTCGCCCTGTAATGCTTTCAAGGCTTGCGTCGCCTGCTCCAGTGCTTGATCCAGGGCCGCCTGCTCGGCCTCGATGCCGACGCCCGCCGCCTCGATGTCCAAGACCTGGGAAGCGATCTGGACCACTTCACCAAACGCCGAGCCGGGCGATGCGCAGACACCCCGCAGCCGGCCGGGCATCGACGCTTCGACGGCGGTGATCGGCTCCAGTGTTAGCGGCGCTTGCACTGTTTCGCCGCACCCTGACAGCAGCAATTGTTCCAGCGCTTCGATGGCCTGCCCAGCCTGGGCACCGGCGGCGCTGATCTGCACACTGTCGCCCTTGGCCGTCTGCAACGCCATGATCGCCACCAGGGATTTGGCGTTGGCGCTGGCTTGCTGCTTATGCAGTTGGATATGGGCGTCGAAGCCCTTGGCCGCCTGGGCGAACACCGCGGCAGGACGGGCGTGCAGGCCACTTTCATTGGGCACGACCAGCCGCCGGGAAAACAGCACCGTGCCCGGCTGCGCCTCGTCGGCCGCTCCCTGCTCATCTGAGCGCACCTGCAACAGCGGCGCGCCGCTCTCGATGCCAGTGGCCTCGTCCACGAGCAGGCTGAAGGGTTCGCCACTGACTACCAGCATCAGCGTCAACAGACTGCGCGCGTGCAAGGCGATGTAGTCGGCATCGAAATCGATCAGCGGCTGACCGGCCTCGACCCGTTGCCCCATGGTCACCCGCGAGGTGAACCCCTTGCCCGCCAGGTTGACCGTGTCCAGGCCGATATGCATCAGCACCTGGACACCGTTGTCAGCGGTGATACTCACCGCATGGGCGCTGTCCTGGAGCGTGCCGACGACACCGGACAGCGGCGCGCAAAGGGTTTGCGAGGTCGGATCGATACAAATGCCATCCCCCACCACACGGCTGGAGAAAACCGGATCCGGCACGCTGTCCAAAGGCATCAAGACCCCGGACAGCGGTGCGAGCAATTGCAAGGATTGCGTTGTGTTCATGACTTCACCTGCTGCTGTCTGTTCTTTTTCGCATCGCGGGTACGCCGATCAGCGACCCGCGCCTGCACGGGTCATTTCCACCAGTATTCGACCTGCAGGCCCACGTTGGAACCATGCCGCGCCCCACCAAACGCACCGGTGTCGGACAGCGCCGAGCCGGCCGCCAACTCATTGGCTGCACGCTGGGCCGCCGCGTTCCAACTGGCGTAGGTGTAATAGAGCCGTATTTCCGGACGCGCCCAGAATTCCGGGCCCTTGGGCGACCAGGTGGGGGCAAAGGTGAACTTGCTCAGCTTGCGTGTTCCATCGTTGGCCTGCACCTGGTCGTGGCCCAGTTCGGCCACCAGCTTGAACTGATCGGTGATGGCGTACGCCGGGCGAACTCCCAATGACAGCCAGTCCTGGTCGGTGCCGTCGGGGCGGATGTCCTTCTGGTACACCGCCTGCACCTGCCCGCCGAAACGCGGCGTGACCTGCCAATCGAAAAACTCCACCAGACGATAGCTCTTGTTGCTGTCGTCCAGCCCGGTGTCGCCGGTATAACCCAGCCCGGTGCCGGGGCCCTCGCCGTATTGCAAGGCCAGTTTATTCTTGCCACCCAGGAAGTCCTGTTGCACATGCTGGGCGGTCAAGGCCCAACCGCGGTGGGCGTCACGACGGTTCGCCCGGTCGATGAAGCTCAAGCCAAATTCCAACTCGCCGCCAGGGTTGGTCCTGAAACCGGCGACGTTGAAGTCATGCCGGTTGACCGGGTCTTTCTGGTAGAGGTTGTCCTTGCGCGAGAAGGCGTAGCTGTATTTCAACCCGCCGATCAGCACGTCCTCGATCCCGCCACCAGTGGCGCTCTGGTTCCAGTAGTAGAAATCCGAAATATGGATGTCGTTGCGTTTGTAATACCGCCGGCCGGCCCACAACGACCCGCCGTTCAGGCTGGGCATGTTCGACCATTGGGCATACATCTGCGGCATGCGCGCCGCGCCGTTTTCACCCTGGAAGGTCGGCGTGCGGTCGTAGCGGTTGTACAGCGACGCCATGCCGTCCACGCTCAACACCGAGCCATCGTCGAGGGTGAACAGATCCTGGCGCAGCTCCAATTCCCCGTACTGCTCGCACTCGTTGCCCAACCGATATTTGGTCTGCGCTCCAGGCAACTGGAAACAGGATTGGGAACGGCCATTGGTCGCGCTGCCGACGCCACTGCGCAAATAACCGGAAAACTCCAGCGCCTGAACCGGTAACGGCAGCGCCAGGCAGATACAGGACGCGGCCAGGCCACGGTTTATTATTGTTTTCATACGCCTCTCCATTGTTTCTTATTGTTGTTTGCTCCATGACTTCCCCCCTTGTTTGCCGTTTGGCCGGCGACAAAGGGCCCACGATGCGTCTGGCGCAACGTGTTCGCTTTCAGGCATTGCCTGGGTCAGGGGAAGTTTTTTATTCAGTCGCTCAGGTGCAGCACGAACGACTCGTAGGGCCGCAGGCGCAGCCGTCGGTATCGGTGTTCACCCGCTTCGTAGTTGCCAATCACCCAGCGTTGTTTCGTCTCTTGGGTGAGGACCCCTTCGGGCAGCTCCACCTCGCAGTCGCCCCCATAAAAATGGCTGACCACCAGCAGGCGCTCACCCTGCCCTTCGCGCAGGTAGGCCCACACGTGCGGATGCTCAGGCAACAGCAGGCGATAGACGCCGTCCTGGATCAAGGCTTCGCTGCGACGCAGGGCGATCAGCTCGCGGTAGTAATGCAGCACCGAGGTCGCGTCTTTTTGTTGTTGCTCGACGTTGATGAACGCGGCGTTGGCAGGCACGCCAATCCAGGGGTCGGCCCGGCTGAACCCCGCGTTCGGCCCGGCGCTCCATTGCATTGGCGTGCGCCCGTTGTCACGGGACTTCTGCATGATTGGCGCCATGGCCTCGGCCTCGGGGACTCCGGCGTTGCGCTTGAGGCGATAGATGTTCAGGGTTTCCACATCGCGGTATTGCTCGATGTGATCGAAGCCCGGATTGGTCATGCCCAGCTCCTCGCCCTGGTACACGAACGGCGTGCCCTGGAGAAAGTGCAACGCCGTGGCGAGCATCTTCGCCGAAGGCACGCGGTACTCACCGTCGTCGCCAAACCGCGACACCACTCGCGGCTGGTCATGGTTACACCAGAACAGCGCATTCCAGCCGCCACTGGCCTGCATGCCGACCTGCCAGTCGGACAGGATGCGTTTGAGTTCGAGAAAGTCGAAGTCGGCCCGCACCCACTTTTGCAGGTTCGGGTAGTCCACCTTCAGGTGATGGAAATTGAAGGTCATCGACAGTTCGCGGGAAGCCGGGCATGAATAACGAACACAGTGCTCGAGGCTGGTGGACGCGATCTCGCCAACGTTGATCAGGTCGAAACCCTCGAAGACTTCCCGGTGCATTTCCTGCAAGTAGCGATGCACATTGGGACCGTCGGTATAGAAACGCCGGCCGTCGGTGTGGTCGTCAGGAAAGTCGGCCGGCTTGGAAATCAGGTTGATCACATCGAGACGGAAGCCCCCCACGCCCTTGTCCCGCCAGAAACGCATCATCTTGAACACTTCGGCGCGGACCTGGGGGTTGTCCCAGTTCAAGTCGGCCTGGGTATGGTCGAACAGGTGCAGGTAATACTGGCCAGTCTGGGCCTCGTACTCCCAGGCCGAGCCACCGAACTTGGACTCCCAGGTGTTCGGCTGGTCCCGCCAGATATAAAAATCGCGGTACGGGTTGTCGAGGCTGCTGCGGGCGGCCTGGAACCAGGGGTGCTCGATGGAGGTGTGATTGACCACGATGTCGAGCATCAGCTTGATACCGCGCTTGCGCGCCTCGGCGATCAACAATTCGCAATCGGCCATGGTGCCGTAGCTGGGGTCGATGGCGTAGTAGTCGCTGATGTCGTAGCCATTGTCCCGTTGCGGCGAACGCAGGAACGGCGTCAGCCACAGGTAGTCCACACCCAGCCAGTGCAAGTAGTCGAGCTTGTCCACTACCCCCAGCAAATCACCGGTGGCCTGGCCGCCATGGCTGTAGAAACTCTTGGGGTAGATCTGGTAGATCACCGAACGTTGCCAGTCTTGCATGTGCGTTCCCTTCAGTCTGTTTTGTACCGGCCCCACAGGCCTCATCGCGGGCGAGCCCGGCTCCCACAGGGCTTAGGCCACCCGATAGCCCGGCCGGACGATCTTCATGCTCAACGCGCAGGTCAGGGCAAAGGGCACGCTCATGGCGATGACCATGCCGACCACGAACATCGGTATGTAGTCCGGCACGATGGAAATGAACCCCGGCAGGCCTCCCACGCCAATCGCCGAGGCCTTGATCTTGTTCAACGACAGGAAAATACAGCCCAGGGCCGAGCCGGCCAGGGCGCAATAGAAGGGGAATTTGTAGCGCAGGTTGACCCCGAACATCGCCGGTTCGGTGATGCCGAAATAAGCGGAAATCGCCGAGGTGGACGCCATGCTCTTGTCCCGCGCATTGCGGGTCATGTAGAACACCGCCAGCGCCGCGCTGCCCTGGGCCAGGTTGGACATGACGATCATCGGCCAGATGAAGGTGCCGCCCTGGGTTGAGATCAATTGCAAGTCCACCGCCAGGAACATGTGGTGCATGCCGGTCACCACCAGCGGCGCATAAAGCAGGCCGAAGATCGCCCCGCCAATCACCGGTGCCAGGTCGAACAGCGCCACCATGCCTTCGGTGATCAGGATGCCCAGGTGGCGGGTGACCGGACCGATGATGGCGAGGGCCAGCACCCCGGTAATCACGATGGTGGTGATGGGGATCACGAGCAGTTGGATCGCGTTGGGCACCCTGGCCCGCAACCATCGTTCGATCACGCTCATGACATAGGCCGCCAGCAGGATCGGCAGGATCTGCCCTTGGTAGCCGACTTTCTCGATCCGGATCCAGCCGAAGATATCGAAATACGGCAGGCTCTGGCCGTCCAGTCCCGCCACGGCCTTGCCGTAGTTCCAGGCGTTGAGCAGGTCCGGGTGGACGAGCATCAGGCCCAGCACGATGCCAAGGATCTCGCTGCCGCCGAAACGCTTGGCCGCCGACCAGCCCACCAAGGCCGGGAGAAAGACGAAGGAGGTGTTGGCCATGAGGTTGATCAGGCTCCAGACGCCGTCCAGGTTCGAATAGGCATCGAGCAACGTCTGCCCGGCAATGAACATGCCCTTGGCGCCCAGCAGGTTGTTGACGCCCATCAGCAGGCCGGCGATCACCAGGGCGGGCAGAATGGGCATGAACACATCGGAGAGCACCCGCACCAGGCGCTGCATGCCGTTGCCCTTCTGCGCGCCCTGGCGCTTGACGTCGGCGATGGTCGCGGCGGCCAGGCCGGTCAGCTCGCGCAGGGCGGCGTAGACCTTTTCCACCTCGCCGGGGCCAATGACCACCTGGAACAGGCCTCCGGTGAAAAACGAGCCCTTGACCAGGTCGATCTGGTTCAGCGTGGCACTGTCCACCCGGGCCGCGTCCTTGAGGGACAGGCGCAGGCGCGTCACGCAGTGGGCGGCCTGCTCGATATTGTCGACGCCACCCAAGCTGTGCAGCAGCTCGCTGGCGATTCTGGAGTAATCGTGGCTCATGCTTTTTTCTTCCGCGTCATTCTTGTTATTGAGAGTCGACAGCACGTGGAAGAGAAAGTACTCGTCTGTACGAGTTAAATCAACAACTCGTACAGACGAGTTATGTTTTTGTTTATGATGAGCCCCCGACTGTCCCGGAAACGTCCTACGCTCCTGTGGTCAAACGGTGACAGCTGAATGGACAAATCCCCCACTTGGCCCGTAAGGTTCCGCCCCGGTGAACAGCGCGGTACAGAGCCCCCCCATGAGCAAATACAACCAGATCTACAACGATCTGCTGACCAGCATTACCACCGAACGCCTGGAGCGAGGCGCCCGCCTGCCCTCCGAAACCGAATTGATGGACAGCTATCAGGCCAGTCGTGGCACGGTGCGCAAGGCCATCGAGCAACTCCAGGAGCGCGGCTTCGCCCAGAAGATCCATGGCAAGGGCACCTTCGTGCTGTCCACCCAGCCCATCGAATTCCAGCTCGGCGGCATCGTCAGTTTCCAGGAGACCTACCCGCGCCTGGGCAATGACGTCAGTACCGAAGTGGTCGAGTTCAGCCAGTTACCGTTGGAAGGCGCGCTGCTCGAGCACATCAAGGCCCCCGCCGGCAGCCAGGTCACCCGCATCAAGCGGGTCCGGCGAATCGATGGCAAGCGCGTGATCCTGGACATCAACCATTTCGTCAGCGACGTGATCCCGGGCCTGACCCGCGACATCGCCGTGCAGTCGATCTACGCCTTCATCGAACAGACCCTGCAACTGCAAATCGCCTACGCCCAGCGCACCATCGAAGCGGTCCGCTGCGGCAAGGACGACCAGCAGCACTTGGACCTCGAAGGCCAAAGCCATGTCATCGTGGTGAGTAACCAGACCTTTCTCCAGGACGGCCGGCAGTTCGAGTACACCGAATCGCGGCATACGCTGGATAAGTTTTATTTTTCGGATGTGGCGCGGCGGTGAAATCGGCGGTGGCCGCCTGAGTGGCGGCCAGGGCGTGCTTCAGTAGTTCCCGACGTGGGTTGCCCACTGCATCATGAATGAATCAGTTTGGCCGACGGCACCGCGCGGCGGACGTCGCCCAGAGCGCTAAGCACTGCCTTGGCTGCATCTGGAGCATCGCGAGTGAATTCAAGCGCCAGCCGCCCAGACCGACCAATGCCTACCAGCGCATCGTCGCAGCCAGCTTCACCCAATCGCTCGACCAGTCCATACGGGTCACGGTTATCTTCAGCAAGCTGGTATTTCAAGGTAAAGGTATATTCCATTGTTCTGTTCCTCAGCATCGTTATGCGACAGCGTTTCGCGAGGCATGCCGGCGAAATTCCCGCGGGGCTTCGCCGGCCGATGATAAGCACTTCTCGGTGCCCGATGAGGCGGGGAATCGTAGCGAAAGGTGACTGAACCGCCAGGCGACATTCCCTAACAGGGAGCGAAGGACAAGCGTGGGCAAGCCAGGGACAACAATAGGAAATTTGGCATGGATGGGCGCAGACCGCTTGGAACCGCCTCTATCCCTGTGGCGCGGGGGCTTGCTCCCGCTGGGATGCACAGCAGCCCCAACCCCTCATCGCGGTGTGTCAGGTTGATCCTACCCGCTTGAATTGGGGGCGCTTCGCACCCCAGCGGGAGCAAGCTCCCTCGCCACGGTTGCGTGTTTGGCTGGCAATGACGCGAGCCTTTCAAGTCTCATCACGTCAGTGACAAAGTGCTGATCCAGCAACTGAAGTATCTGGAAGCCGACCGCGTGCTGGCGCGGACCGACTACAAGGAGGTGCCGAACCCCAAAGCGCCAAAAGCCCGCAATCAAGCGGGCTTCAGGGTGTTCCTTGCTAGAGGTTACCGGTCAGCGCCGGACGCCCCATCACTCCCACTCAATCGTCGCCGGCGGCTTGCTCGACACGTCATACGTCACGCGAGAAATGCCTTCGATTTCATTGATGATCCGCCCGGAAACAGTCTCCAGCAGCTCGTACGGCAGGTGTGCCCAGCGCGCGGTCATGAAGTCGATGGTTTCCACGGCGCGCAGGGCGACGACCCAGGCGTAGCGACGGCCATCGCCGACCACGCCCACCGATTTCACCGGCTGGAACACCACGAACGCCTGGCTGACCTTGTGGTACCAGTCGGCCTTGCGCAGTTCTTCGATGAAGATGTGGTCGGCGCGACGCAGCAGGTCGGCGTATTCCTTCTTCACTTCACCGAGGATCCGCACGCCCAGGCCCGGGCCCGGGAATGGGTGGCGGTAGACCATGTCGTACGGCAGGCCCAGTTCCAGGCCGAGGCGACGCACTTCGTCCTTGAACAGTTCGCGCAGCGGCTCGACCAGCTTGAGGTTCATCTCTTCCGGCAGGCCACCGACGTTGTGGTGGGACTTGATCACGTGGGCCTTGCCGCTCTTGGCGCCGGCCGACTCGATCACGTCGGGGTAGATGGTGCCCTGGGCCAGGTACTTGATGTTGTCCAGCTTGCAGGATTCGGCATCGAACACGTCGATGAAGGTGCGGCCGATGATCTTGCGTTTCTTCTCCGGGTCGGACTCGTCGGCCAGGTTGTTCAGGAACTGCTCTTCGGCGTTGGCGCGGATCACCTTGACGCCCATGTTCTCGGCGAACATGGCCATCACTTGCTCGCCTTCGTGCAGGCGCAGCAGGCCGTTGTCGACGAAGACGCAGGTCAGCTGGTCGCCGATGGCCTTGTGCAGCAGCGCGGCAACCACCGAGGAGTCAACGCCGCCGGACAGGCCCAGCAGCACGTTGTCGGTGCCGACCTGGGCGCGGACTTGGGCGATGGCGTCTTCAGCGATCTTCGACGGGGTCCACAGGGCTTCGCACCCGCAGATGTCGAGGATAAAGCGCGACAGGATCCGGCCGCCCTGCTTGGTGTGGGTCACTTCAGGGTGGAACTGCACGCCGTAGTAGCGGCGGTCATCGTTGAACATGCCGGCAATCGGGCAGCTCGGGGTGCTGGCCAGGATGTGGAAGTCTTCCGGCATCTTGGTGACCTTGTCACCGTGGCTCATCCACACGTCCAGGCCGAACAGGCCGTCGGCGTCGACATGGTCCTCGATACCGTCCAACAGGCGGCTCTTGCCGACCACGTCGACGCGGGCGTAACCGAACTCACGCAGGTCCGAACCTTCGACCTTGCCGCCCAGCTGTTCAGCCATGGTCTGCATGCCGTAGCAGATACCGAAGACCGGCACGCCCAGGTCGAACACGGCTTGCGGGCAGCGTGGGCTGTCGGCTTCGTGCACGGACTCGGGGCCGCCGGCGAGGATGACGCCTTTCGGAGCGAATTCGCGAATCGCTTCGTCATCCATGTCGAACGGATGCAGTTCGCAATACACGCCGATCTCACGCACGCGGCGGGCGATCAGTTGGGTGTACTGGGAACCGAAGTCGAGGATCAGGATGCGGGGAGCGTGAATGTCGAGGGCCATGACTCATTCTCATGTAGTGAATCAGAAACAACTCGGGGCTGAATGAACAGCCCCGGTGATTAACGTTTTGCTGGAAGCCTTAACCTACACGGTAGTTCGGCGCTTCCTTGGTGATCTGCACGTCGTGGACATGGGACTCGGCCATGCCGGCGCCGGTGATGCGCACGAATTCCGGCTTGGTGCGCATCTCTTCGATGTCAGCGCTGCCGGTGTAGCCCATGGAAGAACGCAGGCCGCCCATCAGTTGATGGATGATGGCGCTCAGGGTGCCCTTGTATGGCACGCGACCTTCGATACCTTCCGGCACCAGCTTCTCGGCACCCGCCGAGGAGTCCTGGAAGTAACGGTCGGAAGAGCCCTGGGCCTGGGACATGGCGCCCAGCGAACCCATGCCGCGATAAGCCTTGTAGCTACGGCCCTGGAACAGCTCGATCTCGCCCGGCGCTTCTTCGGTACCGGCGAACATCGAACCCATCATCACGCAGTAGGCACCGGCAACGATGGCCTTGGACAGGTCACCGGAGAAACGGATACCGCCGTCGGCGATCAACGGCACGCCAGTGCCTTCAAGGGCAGCGGCGACGTTGGCGATGGCGCTGATCTGCGGCACGCCGACACCTGCGACGATGCGGGTGGTGCAGATCGAGCCAGGGCCGATACCGACCTTGACGGCGTCGGCGCCGGCGTCGGCCAGGGCCTTGGCGGCTGCGCCGGTGGCGATGTTGCCACCGATCACCTGCACGTCAGGGAAGTTCTGCTTGACCCAGCGAACGCGGTCGATCACGCCTTTGGAGTGACCATGGGCGGTGTCGACCACCACCACGTCAACGCCGGCATTGACCAAGGCGGCGACGCGGTCACCGGTGTCCTTGCCGGTGCCGACGGCGGCGCCGACGCGCAGGCGACCTTGGTCGTCCTTGCTCGCCAGCGGGTAGGCCTTGGCTTTTTCGATGTCGTTGACGGTCATCATGCCCTTGAGGGCGAATTTGTCATCGACGATCAGCACGCGCTCGATGCGGTGCTTGTGCAGCAACTCGCGGACGTCGTCCTTGCTGGTGCCTTCCTTGACCGTGACCAGGCGCTCTTTAGGCGTCATCACTTGGCGGACGGAAGCATCCAGGCGGTTCTCGAAACGCACGTCGCGGGAGGTGACGATGCCGACCAGGTCGCCATCGTGCAGCACCGGAACGCCAGAGATATTGTGCATGCGGGTCAGTTCGAACAGATCCCGGACCGTGGCGTCAGCCTCGATGGTGATCGGATCCTTGACCACGCCAGCCTCGAACCGCTTGACCTTGCGCACTTCGGCGGCCTGCTGTTCGATGGTCATGTTCTTGTGGATGATACCGATACCGCCTTCCTGGGCCATGGCAATGGCCAGACGGGCTTCGGTCACGGTGTCCATGGCAGCGGAAACCAGGGGGATATTCAGTTCGATGCCACGGGTGAGACGGGTTTTGAGACTGACTTCGTTAGGCAGTACCTCGGAATAACCGGGCACTAGGAGAATGTCGTCGAAGGTCAGAGCTTCTTGGCTGATACGCAGCATCGCGGGGGCTCCCGAGCGGGAAAATGGAAGCGCGCCATTATACTCATGCACCCCGTCTGGCTCAATGTAAAACTCTGTCTATTATTGGCGGGGTGATTGACGGGGCTGATCACTGCGCTCCGGTCATACACCGAACCCGTGGCGAGGGAGCTTGCTCCCGCTCGGTCGCGCAGCGGCCGCAGACATCTTGGGGCCGCTTCGCAGCCCAGCGGGAGCAAGCTCCCTCGCCACAGGGATTGCATGCTTCCTCACATTACAACTCCACCCTCACCCAACTCACCGGCTGATCCAGCCAATCGGCGAATTCATCGAGGAATTCCTGCTTGAACCCCGCCTCCAGCCAGTTATTGAAGATGAACCCCAGGTTGGAAAAGCCGCACGGCTGCAGGAACAGAAAGCCATTGATGTCATCTTCATGACCGCACTCGGGACAGGTGAAGTTGTCGGTGCGCCCTGGCATCCAGTCTTCCAGGCTTTCGAACAGCGCTTCGCCAATCTCCCGGCGACACTCGGCGCAACCGGCTTCTTCAAGAAAGCCCTTGGCCGGCGTATAGATGCAGCGCTTGGTGATGATCTCCAGGCCATTGACCGGCTCGCCGAACGGCAGTGCGTCGGGATGCAGCACCACGTCGCGGGCACCGGGGGCGATGGCGTGGGCCATGCGACTGCCGGTGCGCCCGCAGGTGGTCAGTTGTTCTTCGACGATGTTCTTGCGCACCAGCCAGCGCACGATTGCCCGGGCCCGAGGCTCGTGGACCGGCAGGGTGGAAATTTTCGGGACGATGATGCTTTGCGAATTCATGGCGAGGCCTGGAGGTTTCCCTGGCGGTTCTTATAAAGGGCCGGCAGCTTAATCCCTGGCTGGGCCAGGTCAAGCACTCAGGTAGCGCCCGATCAAGGCGATACCGCTGGCGAGCACCAGCCAGGTGACCAGTCGCACGAACGCTTCGCGCGACAACCTCATGGTCAAGCGACGGCCCACCCACAACCCCAGCGCCATGGCCGGCAACAAACACAGCGCCAGTACCAACAAGGGTAGCTCGGCATACACCCCGGCGATGATAAACAAGCTCAAGCGCACCACGGTGCTGCAACTGATCAAAGCACTTTGCGTGGCACGGGCCGGGTCCTTGGGAAGGCGACTGTTCAGGTAGATGGCATACAAAAAGCCGCCACTGCCAAACAACGCCCCGAACATCCCGCCCACGGTGCCCATTGGAAACGCCCACGACGAAGACAGCTGCGTCGGCCGGGTCTTTATCAACAGGCTGTAGATGGCATAAGCGCAGATGAACAGCCCCATCAACAACAGCAACAAGTCGGACTTGAGGTTGAGCAGGAAAATCACCCCGAGAGTGCAACCCAGCGCCATGCACGGCAGCAACCGCAGCAGTTCCGGCCGGGACACGTCCCGACGCGAGGGCAACAAATTGCCGAAAGCCGCGACAAAATCGAGCAAGACCCGCAGCGGGACGATTTTCGACAGGGGCATGAACAACAGCAGGATCGGCGCCGCCACCAGCGCCGTGCCAAACCCGGCGATGCCGAACACGATGTAGGCCAGGACAATGGCCGAGGCGATCACCAGCCATTCCATCGGGGCAAATGCCCACTGGCCCAACCATGGGAGAAGATTCATCCGGCACTTCCTTGATGAGGAGAGCGGGGACTTTAGCCAGATGTGTCGGGGCAGATCCAGTATTTGTGGTGACTGACCTATCGCCTTCGCGAGCAAGCCCGCTCCCACAGGGAGAAATCAGCGATCTGAAGGTTGATGCTGTACCTGTGGGAGCGGGCTTGCTCGCGAAGGGGACGACTCGGTCTGACAGAAAGCGCACAGGAGGATTTGTTTTCACACATGGAGATTCACCAACGAATCCCCTTATCATGCCGCCCATGATTAAAGATCCCTTTGCCCGACTGGGCCTGGACCGCGAAGTCCTGACTGTCAGCCAGCTCAACGGCCGCGCGCGGGTGTTGCTCGAAGACGTGTTCAGCAACATCTGGGTCGAGGGCGAGATCTCCAACCTTGCCCGCCCCGCCTCCGGCCACGTGTACTTCACCCTCAAGGACAGCGGCGCCCAGGTGCGTTGCGCGCTGTTCCGACAGAACGCCGCACGGGTGCGCCAGGCTCTGAAAGACGGCTTGGCGGTGAAAGTGCGCGGCAAGGTTTCGCTGTTCGAGGGCCGTGGCGACTATCAATTGATCCTCGACACCGTGGAGCCGGCCGGCGATGGCGCCCTGCGTCTGGCCTTCGATGCCCTGAAGGAAAAGCTCAGCGCCGAAGGCCTGTTCAGTGCCGAGCGCAAGGTGCCGCTGCCAGCCCATCCGCAACGCATCGGCATCATCAGCTCGCCCACCGGCGCGGTGATCCGCGACATCATCAGCGTGTTCCGCCGCCGCGCGCCGCAGATATCCCTGACCTTGATTCCCACCGCCGTGCAAGGCCGCGAAGCTACCGCGCAAATCGTCCGCGCCCTGAAACTGGCCGATGCCCGCGGTTTCGATGCGCTGATCCTGGCCCGGGGCGGCGGTTCGCTGGAAGACTTGTGGTGCTTCAACGAAGAAGCCGTGGCCCGGGCGGTGGACGCCTGCGTCACGCCGATCGTCAGCGCCGTGGGCCATGAAACCGATGTCTCCATCAGTGACTTCGTCGCTGACGTCCGCGCCCCGACCCCGTCCGCCGCCGCCGAACTGCTGGCGCCGGATGCCGGCGACCTGGTGCGCCGGGTCGAAAGCCTGCATCGCCGACTGGTGATGCGCATGCGCGACCGGCTGATGCGCGATCAACTGCGCCTCGAGGGTCTTACCCGGTGCTTGCGCCATCCCGGTGAACGCCTGCGCCAGCAGGCCCAGCGCCTCGACGACCTGGACATGCGCATGCGCCGGGCCTTCGAGCGCAGCCTCAATACTCGCCGCGAACGGCTGATCCGCCTGGAAACCCGCCTGGCCGGGCAGCATCCGGGCCGCCAACTGGCGATGTTGCGCCAGCGTCTGGACAGCCTCGCCGAACGCCTGCCCCGGGCCATGCGCGAAGGGCTCAAGACGCGACGCGTGCAATTGCACAACCAGATGCAGACGCTGCACATCGTCAGCCCCCTGGCGACCCTCGGTCGCGGCTACAGCATCCTGCTCGACGAACGCGGCCATGCGATCCGCAGCGCCGGGCAAACCCAGACCGGCCAACGCCTGACCGCCAAGCTCGGCGAAGGCGAACTGCTGGTGCGGGTCGAAGACAATCACCTGACGCCGGGCACCCTTTCTTTACTGGATTGATTCATGCCGCGATATCTCGCCCCCTTGTTCCTGCTGTGCCTGACCGTCAACGCCCACGCTGACAGTTACATCACCCGCTTGCTGAACAAGCCGGTGCCCGGCGTTGTGGCCGTGGTGGACCTGGGCAGCGCGGCCCAGGCACCAAAATCCACTTACCAGGGCAAACCGGTGCTGGTGGTGAAGGAACAACAGAACTGGCTGGCGAGTGCCGGCATACCGCTGACGGTCCAGCCCGGCACCCAGCAGATCAGCAGCGCCGGCACGACCCAACCGTTCGTGGTCGGCTACAAGAAGTACCCCGAGCAGCACATCACCCTGAAGAACAAGCGCCAGGTCAATCCGAACCCGGCGGATCTCAAGCGCATCGACGCCGAGCTGGCGGTGCAACTGAAGGCTTACCGGAGCTTCAGCCCGAACATCCCCAGCAACCTGTTGCTGGACAAACCGGTCAACGGCCCGCTGTCGAGCAAGTTCGGCGTGCGCCGTTTCTTCAACGGCGAAGAACGCAACCCCCCCGCCGGCCTGGACTTCGCCGTGCCCGCCGGCACGCCGATCAAGACCCCGGCCGCCGGCAAGGTGATCCTCACCGGCAATTACTTCTTCAATGGCAACACCGTATTCGTCGACCATGGCCAGGGCTTCATCAGCATGTTCTGCCACATGTCGAAGATCGACGTGAAGGTTGGCCAGCAACTGGCCCGGGGCACTGTGGTGGGCAAGGTCGGCGCCACCGGCCGGGCGACCGGGCCGCACATGCACTGGAACATCAGCTTGAATGATGCGCGGGTGGATCCGGCGATTTTTATCGGGGCGTTCCAGCCCTGAGTGTTTGTGGTGAGGCTACTGGCCTCATCGCGAGCAAGCTCGCTCCCACATGGGGATTCCAGTGAACATAACATTTGCAATCAACACAGATCCCCTGTGGGAGCGAGCTTGCTCGCGATGACGGCAGTCGCATCACCGTCTCCTGCGGATTGCCAAGCTAAAAACATCGACGCAATTTCCAGGAACCTAATCCAGAACATGCGCGATTAAATCCCGCAAATCAGTTCCAAAACAGAACTTCTCCCAATTTTTTCCGACTGCTTGCAACCCCCCGTCCACGCGGTTAGGGTTGAGGACATGAAAACCTCTCACACCCTCATCCAGCTTCGCCAGCACCGCAGCCTGTGCCTCGTCAGCGCACGACTGCCGGGCTGAATCGCGGCACCTCGTCCCGGCTGTAGAGCCACCCCCATTCGAACCACCGGCAGGCCGCCTTTTTCCGGCCACGACAATAAGGATTCCGCCCATGAGCATGCTCAAAGACCCGTCTTCGAAATACCGCGCCTTCCCGACCATCAACCTGCCGGATCGCACCTGGCCGTCGAAGACCATCACCGCCGCGCCGATCTGGTGCAGCTCCGACCTGCGCGACGGCAACCAGTCGCTGATCGAGCCGATGGACGCGGTCAAGAAGCTGCGCTTCTGGAAAACCCTGGTCGCGGTGGGCGTGAAGGAAATCGAAGCGTCGTTCCCGGCCGCGTCGCAGACCGACTTCGATTTCGTGCGCACCCTCATCGAGGAAGGCCACATCCCGGACGACACCACCATCCAGGTGCTGACCCAGGCCCGTGAAGACCTGATCGCCCGCACGTTCGAATCCCTGCGTGGCGCGAAAAAAGCCATCGTCCACCTGTACAACGCCACCTGCCCGTCGTTCCGCCGCATCGTGTTCAACCAGGACAAGGAAGGCGTGAAGGAAATCGCGGTGAACGCAGCCAAGCTGTTCGTCAAATACGCCGCCCAGCAGCCGGAAACCCAGTGGCAGTTCGAGTATTCGCCAGAGACTTTCAGCGCCACCGAGCTGGAATTCGCCAAGGAAGTCTGCGACGCCGTGATCGAAGTGTGGAACCCGACTCCGGAGCGCAAGGTGATCCTCAACCTGCCGGCCACCGTGGAAGTCGCCACCCCGAACATCTACGCCGACCAGATCGAGTGGTTCCACCGCAACATCACCCGTCGTGACAGCGTGCTCATCAGCCTGCACACCCACAACGACCGTGGCACCGGCGTGGCCGCTACCGAGCTGGGCCTGATGGCCGGCGCCGACCGTGTCGAAGGCTGCCTGTTCGGCAACGGCGAACGCACCGGCAACGTCGACCTGGTAACCGTGGCGCTGAACCTCTACACCCAGGGCATCAACCCCGGGCTGGACTTCTCCGACATCGACGGCGTGCGCAAAGTGGTCGAGGAATGCAACCAGATCCCGGTGCACCCGCGTCATCCGTACGTCGGCGACCTGGTTCACACCGCGTTCTCGGGCTCGCACCAGGATGCGATCCGCAAAGGTTTTGCCCAGCAGAAATCGGACACCCTGTGGGAAGTGCCGTACCTGCCAATCGACCCGGCCGACATCGGCCGCAGCTACGAGGCAGTGATTCGTGTGAACAGCCAGTCGGGCAAGGGCGGCATCGCCTACCTGCTGGAGCAGGAATACGGCATCAGCCTGCCCCGTCGCATGCAGATCGAGTTCAGCCAGGTGGTGCAGCGCGAAACCGATCGCCTGGGCCTGGAAATGACCGCCCAGCAGATCCACGCCCTGCTGCAGCGTGAATACCTGCAAGCCAACACCCCGTACGCGCTGGTCAGCCATCGCCTGCAGGAAGAAAACGGCAACAGCGCCGTGGAAGTGGAAGTGGCGAGCAAGGGCCAGGGCGAGACCAACCTGCACTGGCGCGGCCGAGGCAACGGCGCCCTGGAAGCACTGGTGGCTGGCCTGCCGATTCCGGTGGAGATCATGGACTACAACGAACACGCCATCGGCGCCGGCACCAACGCCAAGGCGGCGGCGTACATCGAACTGCGAGTCAACGGCGAGCGCGCGGTGCATGGTGTGGGCATCGATGAGAACATCACCACCGCGAGCTTCAAGGCGCTGTTCAGTGCGCTGAACCGTTCGCTGAGCCAGCCAGAGGCCAAGGCGGCTTGATCCAAGGCTGAAATGCAAAAAGGCCCTGGGGTGTGAACCTCAGGGCCTTTTTTGTTTGGCTGATGGTTTTGTGCGGCCTGTCAGGGCCTCATCGCGAGCAAGCTCGCTCCCACATTGGTATCTGTGTCCGCCGCAATTCCCTTGTGGGAGCGAGCTTGCTCGCGATGGCGGCCTGTCAGACAACCAAAATGTCAGGCATGGGTATCGATCGAAATAGTCATCGCCTGCAACAGCGCGGCCTGCAAGGTTTGCAAAGTCGCCTGGGTCGCCATGATCTGGGTCTGGATCGCCATGGTTTCCTGGGCTTTCTGCTCTTCATCGGCCCGGCTTTTTTGCACGCGGGCTAGCTGGGCTTGCTGCTCGGCCAGCAACTTCTGGGTCTGTTCGATCTGCTTCTTCAGTTGCTCGATGACATCGCCGGTGCCGCTGCTGCCACCCGCACCAGCGATATTCGCGCCGCTGGTGTCGACTGCCAGTTTCTTGTCTTTGTCTTCGCTGCTGTCAGTCGATGCCACTGGGCTGACTGCTTTCTCTTCTTCAGCCCCGCGGATGGAGACCTTTGGGGCCGACAATGGATAAGGGTTAACGGTGGTTGCGCTGATACTGGTCATAGGGACTCCTCCTTGGCTGACCCGTTATCGGCACGCAACACCTTTCCTTGAGGCTGAATCGTTTCAATAAATGAATTCGAAGCGATCGGCATCCAGGCTCGCCGGAAACCGCGTGCGATACGCGGCCAGATCCGCCGCCTTCAAACACACCCTGAACACGCCATCGGCTTCGCCAGCGCTGAGCAAGCTCTCCCCCTGGAAATCCAGTACCTGGCTGTCCCCGGTGTAGGCGAAGCCCTTGCCATCGGTGCCCACACGGTTGACCGCCGCCACGTAGCACAGGTTTTCGATCGCCCGGGCCGGCAACAGCCGATTCCAGTGCTGTCGCCGCGCCCCGGGCCAGTTGGCGGTGTACAACAGCAGGTCGGTGTCCTCGGCATCACGGCTCCACGCCGGGAAGCGCAGGTCGTAGCAGATCAACGGCCGGATCCGCCAGCCCTGGAGTTCGAACAGCACCTGCTGGTCACCCGGTGTGTAGTGGTTATGCTCGCCGGCCATGCGGAACAGATGGCGCTTGTCGTAATGCAGCACTTCACCGTCCGGCCGCGCCCACAGCAAGCGATTGCGATGGCTGCCGTCGCCGGCCTGGATGATCACGCTACCGGTGATCACCGCGTCCAGTTTCGCCGCCTGCTCCTTGAGCCAACGGCTGGTGGGCCCGTGTTCAGGCTCCGCCAGGGTCTCGGACTCCATGGAGAAACCGGTGGTGAACATTTCCGGGAGGATGATCAGGTCAGCCCCGCGCGCCTGTTCGAGCAGCGCTTCGAAATGTTCCAGGTTGGCCTCGCGGTCATGCCAGGCCAAGGTGGTCTGGACCAGGGCAATGTCGAGGTCCGGCAACGCGCTCATATCACGCATAGTTTTTCCGCCGCTTCGCGCAGCGTCTCCTCGCGGTTGGCAAAGCACAGGCGCACCAGGCGCTGGCCTTGCGGTGGGTCCTGGTAGAAGACCGAGATCGGAATGGTCGCCACGCCGTGTTCGCGGGTCATCCACAGCGCCATGTCGACGTCATTCAGGTCCGGGCGAATCTGGGAGTAATCCACCAGTTGAAAATACGTGCCGGTCACGCGCTTGAAACTGAACCGCGACGGGGCCAGCAAATCGCAAAACAGGTCACGCTTGGCCTGGTAGAAGTCCGGCAGTTCGTCGACGTGTTCCGGATGCTCGGCCATGAAGTCAGCCAGGGCGTACTGCAACGGCGTCACGCCGCAGAAGCTGACGTACTGGTGCACCTTGCGCAGCTCTGCGGTCAGCGCCGCTGGCGCCACCACGTAGCCGGTTTTCCAGCCGGTGACGTGGTAGGTCTTGCCGAACGAACTGACGACGAAGGCGCGGCGGTACAGCTCTTCATGGGCCAGGACACTGGCATGGGCGACGCCGTCGAACACCAAGTGCTCATAAACCTCGTCGCTGACCAGATAGATGTCGCGGTCGCGAATCAGCGCCGCCAATTGATCCAGTTCGGCGCGGCTGATCAGGGCGCCGCTAGGGTTGTGCGGCGAATTGAGGATGATCATGCGCGTGCGCGGGCTCAAGGCTTCGCCGAGTTTCTCGAAGTCGATGGCGAAGTCATCCAGGCCCAATGGCACATGCACGCAACGCCCCCCGGCCAATTGCACGGAAGGCTCGTAACTGTCGTAGCTGGGGTCGAAGACGATCACTTCGTCACCGCTGTGGACCACCGCTGCGATGGCGCAGAAAATCGCCTGGGTCGCTCCAGGGGTCACGGTGACTTCCTGGTCGGCATCGACATTGGCGCCGTAGCTGCGGGCGATCTTCGCTGCGATCTGCTGGCGCAGCGCCGGCAGGCCGGTCATGGGTGAATATTGGTTGTGGCCTTGGGCGATGTGCCGACCGACCGCATCGCGCAAGGCCTGCGGACCATCGAAATCGGGAAACCCCTGGGACAGGTTCAACGCGCCCGTTTGCGCGGCGAGCTGGGACATCTGTGTGAAAATCGTGATGCCGACGTTCGGCAACTTGCTGGTGATCATGGAGGGTCCCTGCTCTGCACCCGGCTCTGGCGCGGCGCGGGAGAGCTCGAGGATAGCCCAATCGCCGGGCATGAAAAAGGGTGCCGCCAAGGGCACCCTTTTCTTGTCACCGAATCGCAGGAAAACTCTGTGGCGAGGGAGCTTGCTCCCGCTGGGCTGCGAAGCAGCCCCTGTGTTTCATCTGATGCACTGCGGTGGCAGGTACATCTTTGGGGCTGCTGCGCAGCCCAGCGGGAGCAAGCTCCCTCGCCACAAAAGCGGTCCTGAGTCAGCGCTTGTCGCGGCGCTTCTTGTCGGCCTTCTTGTGGTGCGACATCAAGCGGCGCTTCTTGTTGACCTGGCGGTCGGTGAGCGTGTTCTTGTTGCCTTCGTACGGGTTCTCGCCGCCCTTGAACTCGATGCGGATCGGCGTGCCGACCAGCTTCAGGACGCGACGGTAGGTGTTCTCCAGGTAGCGAACGTACGACTTGGGCACCTTCTCGATCTGGTTACCGTGGATCACGATAATCGGCGGGTTGGCACCGCCCAAGTGGGCGTAGCGCAGCTTGATCCGACGGTTGTTGACCATCGGTGGCGCGTGCTCGCCGACCGCATCTTCGAGGATCTGGGTCAGGCGGTTCGTCGGCCAGCGAGTGACCGCCGACTTGAACGAGTTCTGCACCGAAGCGTAGAGGTTGCCCACGCCCGTGCCGTGCAAGGCCGAGATGAAGTGGATGTCGGCGAAGTCGACGAAGAACAGCCGACGCTGGAGTTCGACTTTCACAAAGTCGCGCTCGCTCGGCGTCATGCCGTCCCACTTGTTGATCGCGATGACCAATGCACGACCGGCTTCCAGGGCAAAGCCCAGCAGGTTCAAGTCGTGGTCGACCACACCCTCGCGGGCGTCCATCACGAAGATCACCACGTTGGCGTCTTTGATCGCCTGCAGCGTCTTGACCACGGAGAACTTTTCAACTTCTTCGTGGATCTTGCCGCGCTTGCGCACACCGGCGGTGTCGATCAGCGTGTACTTCTCTTCATTACGCTCGAAGGGAATGTAGATGCTGTCACGGGTGGTGCCGGGCTGGTCGTAGACGATGACCCGGTCTTCGCCGAGCATGCGGTTGACCAGGGTCGACTTGCCCACGTTCGGGCGGCCGATGATGGCGATCTTGATCCCGTCTGTTTCGCTCGGGCCCGGAATGCGCCTGGCTTCCTCGCCTTCGGCAACGACCTCTTCTTCGCCGTCTTCCGGCTCTTCGGCGTCGTCCTTGGGGAAACTCTCCAGGGCAATTTCCAGCATCTGGGTGATGCCGCGACCGTGGGCGCCGGCGATCGGGATCGCCTGGCCCATGCCCAACGGTGCGAACTCGGCGCGAGCCATGTCCGGGTCGATGTTGTCGACCTTGTTGGCGACCACGTAGGAACGCTTGTTACGCTTGCGCAAATGCTCGGCGATCATCTGGTCGGCGGCGGTAAAGCCGGCCTTGGCGTCTACCAGGAACAGCACCACATCGGCTTCTTCGATGGCGAGCAGCGACTGCTCGGCCATTTTTTCGTCCATGCCGTGTTCATCACCGGAGATGCCGCCGGTGTCGACCAGAATATAGGTACGCCCTTGCCACTTGGCCTCACCGTATTGGCGATCACGGGTCAGACCGGACAAGTCGCCGACAATGGCGTCGCGAGTCCTGGTCAGGCGGTTGAACAAGGTGGACTTGCCGACGTTCGGTCGGCCCACCAGGGCGATTACGGGAACCATGCGGCTCTCCACTTCGTTATTTCAGAAAATACAAAAGCCGCTGCGAGGCAGCGGCTGGTGCTCGGGGCCAACCTGTAGGAGCGGGCTTGCTCGCGAATGCGGTGGCCCAATGAGATGGATGTCAACTGATCCACCGCTTTCGCGAGCAAGCCCGCTCCCACATGAATGAAGCCGCTTGGGAATTAACCCAAGCATAGTCTTACTTGATGGTCAGGGCTTCCAGTTTGCCGCTGTTGCCATACACATAGATCATGTTGCCCACCACCAGCGGACGGGCACGCAGGCCGTCGCTGTCGATGCGCTCACGGCCGACGAAACGACCGTCCACCTGGCTGAGCAGGTGCAGGTAACCTTCCAGGTCACCCACTGCGACGTAGCTGGAGAACACTTCCGGGGCCGACAGTTGACGACGGGCCAGGGAGTCGTTGCTCCACAATGCGGTGGTGGAACGCTCGTCAACGCCTTCGACGGTACCCGAGGACAGGCTCACGTAGACGCTGCCAAAGCCCTGGGCGACACCGGCGTAGCTGGACGCATCGCGCTGCCACAGCGGACGACCGCTTTCCAGGTCCAGTGCCGCGACGCGACCCTGGTAGCTGGCGACGTACAGCGTACCGCCGGACAGCAGCAAGCCGCCGTCGATGTCGACCACACGCTCCAGTTCCGAACGACCTTGCGGGATCGCTACGCGCTGTTCCCACACCGGCACGCCGTTGGAAATATCCAGGGCAACCACTTTACCCGTCGACAAGCCAGCCACCGCCAGGCGGTTGGTAACGATCGGCGCACTGGTGCCACGCAGGGTCAGTACCGCCGGGGTGCTGTCGTACAACCAGCGCTGGTTGCCGGTGGCGGCATCCAGGCCGATCAGACGGTCATCCTGGGTCTGCACCACCACCACGTCACCGTTGGTGGCGGGCGGTGCGAGCACTTCGCTGGTCACGCGGGCGCGCCATTTCTCTTCACCGCTGCTCGCGTCCAGGGCGACGATCTCACCCTTGAGCGTGCCGATCATGACCAGGCCGTAACCCACGCCAACGGCGCCGGAAACAGGCAGTTCAAGGTCCTTTTCCCATTTGACGTCACCGTTGGTGCGGTCCATCGCCATCACCACGCCGGTGACGTCGCCTGCATAGATAGTGTCGCCGTCGATGGCCGGCACCAGCATGTTGTAGGTTTCACCCTGGCCATCGCCGATGGAGCGGCTCCATTGCTTCTGCAGCACGACTTCTTCTTTGAAGTCGGTCAGTTCGGCCGGTGGCAGTTCTTTCTTGCTGTTGCTGCTGCAACCCGCGGCCAGAATGGCCAGGGCCAGCAATGCTGCATGTTTCCAACGAATCACGTCACGCATCCCCTTTGGCCAGGTCGTCCAGCTTGATTTGCAGGCCACCGACCGCGGCTTCATCCGACAGCGCAGCCTTGGCTTTTTGGTAGGCCGCATGGGCCTCATCGGCACGACCCAGCTGTACCAGCAGGTCGCCCTTGAGTTCTTCGCGAGTCGCCAGGAACGCCTTGTCGGCATCGCCGTCGAGCAGCTTCAAGGCGTCTTCGGCCTTGTTCTGCGCCGCCAGCACCTGCGCCAGGCGCTGACGCGCCACTTCGCCCAGGGTCGGGTTGACCGGCTTGTCGACGATGGCTTTCAGCTCGGTGGCCGCGTCGTCCAGCTTGCCGCTGTCCACCGCCACCTTGGCCACGCACAGGCGACCGTATTGGGCGTAGGCAGTGCCGCCGAATTCCTTGTCCAGCTTGCCGGCCAGGTCCGCCACGCGGGCCGCGTCAGGCTTGCCGTCCGGGGTCAGGGTGGTTTCCAGCAATTGCTGGTAGAGCACCGAGGCGCCTTGCGACTGGTTGCTCTGGTATTTCTGGTAGGCCTGCCAGCCGAACACGATGACCAGCGCCAACAGGCCGCCAGTGACCAGCGGCTTGCCGTTGCGCGTCCACCAGTCCTTCAAATCCGCCAGCTGTTCATCTTCGGTACTCGACACCCCAATACTCCTCAATCGCTAAATCGGCTGTTTGACAGCTTCAACCCTGCACGACGCAGGTGGCCAGGTGTGCAGCAAGCGCATCCCAGGCAATGCTTTGTTGTTCGCCCTGGCCACGCAGGGGTTTGAAACCTACCACTTGTTGGGCCAGTTCGTCGTCACCGAGGATCAGTGCGTACAGCGCACCGCTCTTGTCGGCCTTCTTGAATTGGCTCTTGAAGCTGCCGGCGCCGGCGTTGATCTGCAGGCGCAGGTTGGGCAACTGGTCACGGATCCGCTCGCTCAGGGCCAGGGCGGCCAGTTCGGCGGCCTCGCCAAAGGCGCACAGGTAGACGTCGACCTGACGGGACAGCTCTTCGGGCACTTTATCCAGCGCCTCAAGCATCAGCACCAGGCGCTCGATGCCCATGGCAAAGCCCACGCCCGGGGTCGGCTTGCCGCCCATCTGCTCCACCAGCCCGTCGTAGCGGCCACCGGCACAGACGGTGCCTTGGGCGCCGAGCTTGTCGGTGACCCACTCGAACACGGTCTTGCTGTAGTAATCCAGGCCACGGACCAACTTGGGGTTGATCACGTAGGGAATGCCCACGGCGTCGAGGCGTGCCTTCAGCCCCTCGAAGTGCGCACGGGATTCGTCGTCGAGGTAGTCGGCCATTTTCGGCGCGTCCACCAGGATCGCTTGGGTCTCGGCGTTCTTGGTGTCGAGCACGCGTAGTGGATTGGTCTTCAAGCGGCGCTGGCTGTCTTCGTCCAGCTTGTCGAGGTGGGCGGACAGAAACTCCACCAACGCTTCACGGTAGCGGCCACGGGACTCGCTGGTGCCCAGGCTGTTGAGCTCGAGCTTGACCGCGTCACGCAGCCCCAGCTCGCCCCACAGGCGCCAGGTCATGACGATCAGCTCGGCGTCGATGTCCGGGCCGTCGAGGTTGAACACTTCGAGGCCGATCTGGTGGAACTGGCGATAACGGCCTTTCTGCGGGCGCTCGTGACGGAACATCGGGCCGATGTACCAGAGTTTCTGCACCTGGCCGCCGCCGGTGATGCCGTGTTCGAGCACCGCCCGCACGCAGGCCGCCGTGCCTTCGGGGCGCAAGGTCAGGGAATCGCCGTTGCGGTCGTCGAAGGTGTACATCTCTTTTTCGACGATATCGGTCACTTCACCGATGGAGCGCTTGAACAGCTCGGTGAACTCGACGATCGGCATGCGGATCTGCCGGTAACCGTAGTTATCCAGCAGGCGCGCCACGGTGCCCTCGAAATAGCGCCACAGGGGCGTCTGCTCGGGCAGGATGTCGTTCATGCCACGAATGGCTTGCAGAGACTTGCTCACGTGTATTCCTTAATCTTTCGACTTAACCGCGCGCGATGACCGCTGCGTCGGCTTCGACCTTTTCGGCCGCTTTCTGGCGAATCAGCCGTTCCAGCTCATCCACCAGATTGTCATTCGTCAGTTTCTGCGACGGCTTGCCGTCGATGTAAATCAGGTTCGGCGTACCGCCCGTCAGGCCGATATGGGCCTCCTTGGCTTCACCCGGCCCGTTGACCACGCAACCAATCACCGCGACATCCAGCGGCACCAGCAGGTCCTCAAGGCGCCCTTCCAGTTCGTTCATGGTCTTGACCACATCGAAGTTCTGCCGCGAGCAACTCGGGCAGGCGATAAAGTTGATGCCACGGGAACGCAGGTGCAGGGACTTGAGAATGTCGTAGCCGACTTTCACTTCCTCGACCGGGTCAGCCGCCAACGAGATGCGGATGGTATCGCCAATCCCTTCGGCGAGCAGCATACCGAGGCCGACGGCGGATTTCACCGTGCCCGAGCGCAACCCACCGGCTTCGGTGATGCCCAGGTGCAGCGGCTGGACAATTTCCTTGGCCAGCAGACGGTAGGCTTCGACGGCCATGAACACGTCGGAAGCCTTCACGCTGACCTTGAAGTCCTGGAAATTCAGGCGTTCGAGGTGCTCCACATGGCGCAGCGCCGATTCCACCAGCGCCGCCGGGGTCGGTTCGCCGTATTTCTTTTGCAGGTCTTTTTCCAGGGAACCGGCGTTCACGCCGATACGGATCGGGATGCCCCGGTCGCGCGCGGCATCCACCACGGCACGCACACGGTCTTCGCGACCGATGTTGCCCGGGTTGATGCGCAGGCAATCGACGCCCAACTCGGCCACGCGCAAGGCAATGCGGTAGTCGAAGTGGATGTCGGCGACCAAGGGGACCTTGACCAGTTGCTTGATCTTGCCGAACGCCTCGGCGGCGTCCATGTCCGGCACCGATACCCGCACGATGTCGACACCGGCGGCTTCCAGGCGGTTGATCTGGGCGACCGTGGCGGCCACGTCGTTGGTGTCGCTGTTGGTCATGCTCTGCACAGCGATTGGCGCATCGCCGCCCACGGGCACGTTACCGACCCAGATTTTCCGGGATTCGCGACGCTTGATTGGAGATTCGCCGTGCATGACTTATTGACCCAACTTCAGGCGAGCGGTCTCGCCACTGGTGAACGGAGCGATGTCGACTGGCTGGCCGTTGTAGCTGACCTGCGCGCCACGGGCATAACCCAGGCGTACGGCAAACGGCGGCCTGCCGTTGACGGCCGTGCTGTCGCCCTTGCGCTTCAGGCCACTGAACAGCACCTTGCCGTTGCCGTCGGTGATTTGCGTCCAGCAGTCGGCAGTGAACTGGATTTGTACCTGGCCGTCACCGGGTGCAGGCGCCGGGGCCGCTGGGGTTGCAGGAGCAGCCGGTACGCTCGGAGCCGCAACGGGTGGCGCTGGCGTGGCGGGAACCGGCGCGGGCGCCGCCGGGGCGGCGGGAACAGCCGGCACGCTGCCAGCGTGGGCCGGCGCGGTCGGTGCGGCCGGCGCAGGAGCTGCTGCCGGAGCGGATGGCCCGGTCGGCTCGGCGCCAGCGGTAGCATCGGCTTCGCCGTTATCCTGGCCTTGAGGCAACGCCAGGGCGGTTTCGCCTTCGGCCTGGCCTTCGACAACCGCCTGGTCTTCCGGCTCGTCCAATGGATGGATCTGGGTGGTGCCGTCAGCGCCCTCAACTTCGACGTGCTCGGGGTTCATGGCGACCGGCTCCTTGTTGCGCAAGGAAGCCTGGTCCTGCCACCAGACAAAACCGCCACCAATCACCGCAATCAGCAGCAACAGGCTGACAATGCGCAAAATGGTATGGGAAACGCGAACCGGCTCCTCGATGCGCCCCAGGCTGTGCACGTTGCTGCCCTGGGCATCGGAACCGGTGTATTGATCGAATTGCTGGACCAGTACGGTCTGGTCCATGCCGAGCAGCTTGGCATAGGCGCGGATATAGCCGCGGGCGAAGGTGTGCCCAGGCAGCTTGTCGAACGCGCCCGCTTCCAGATTGCCCAGGGAAGCCACGGTGAGATTGAGCTTGAGGGCCACTTCGGCCAGCGACCAACCATTGCTTTCGCGGGCTTGACGCAGGGTCTCACCGGGATTTACGCGAGTCGCTGCTACAACTTCGGGATGCGCCGCTTTCATCATTGCTCCGACAGGTATTGCTGATATTCCGGCGTACCGGGATAGAGTCTTTTGAGTTGCAAGCCGTAGCTTGCAGCTTTGTCGCGATCTTCAAACACATGTGCCAGCCGAACGCCGAGCAATAGACTACGTGCATTTTGCTCACTCAGCAGGCTAAAACGCTCGTAGTAGTCACGCGCGGGCACATAATGCCTGTCTTCGTAGGACAACTCAGCCATTTCCAGCAGCGCCCGCGGTTGCTGGCGATTGAGCCGTAGCGCCTTTTCCAACTGCTGGCGGGCCAGGTCACGCTGGCCGAGCTGCGCGGCGGTCATGCCGAGGTTCTCGAACACCCGCGAACGCTCAGGGTAAAGGGTATCGGCGGCAGCCTGCTCGAAGCGCTCGTAGGCTTCCTTGTAGCGTTTCTGCTCGAAAAGAAAGCTGCCGTAGTTGTTCAGGATCCGTGCGTCTTGCGGCCGGCCAGACAGCGCCTTGCGAAAATGCTGGTCGGCCAGTTCCGGCTCCATTTCGGCCTGGAATACCAGGGCCAGGGCCGCGTTGGCATCCGGGTCGGAATCGTCCAGCTCCAGGGCTTTCTTGAGCGGTACCTTGGCCCGTTCGGTCATGCCCTGTTGCAGGTAGCCGATGCCCAGTTGCACATAGGCCACACGTGCCTCGTCGCGCCCTTTGCTGGTCTTCATCGGGTTGTAGTCACCCGACAGGACACAACCGGAACAAAGGCCGGCCAACAGCAAAACGAGCGCGAAGCGCAGGGACATAGAGATCCTCTCTTAGTGACTGTTCGCAGCGTTTTGCACCGCATCGTCCGCGGCGTTCAACTCACGCACGGCAATGTAGCGTTCGCTGCGACGGGTGCGATCCAGCACCTGTCCTACCAATTGGCCACAAGCGGCGTCGATGTCTTCGCCGCGGGTGGTGCGCACGGTGACATTGAAGCCAGCGTGGTGAAGCTGATCCTGGAAGCGACGAATCGCGTTGTTGCTCGGACGCTCGTACCCGGAATGCGGGAACGGGTTGAACGGGATCAGGTTGATCTTGCACGGGATGTTCTTGAGCAGCTCGATCATCTCGACCGCGTGTTCGACCTTGTCGTTCACATCCTTGAGCAGCGTGTACTCGATGGTCAGCACGCGCTTTTCGCCCAGGGACGACATGTAGCGCTGGCACGACTCGAGCAGCATCTTAAGCGGATATTTCTTGTTGATCGGCACCAATTGGTTACGCAATGCGTCATTGGGTGCGTGCAGCGACAACGCCAGGGAGACGTCGATGTGCTTGGCCAGCTCATCGATCATCGGCACCACGCCGGAGGTGGACAGGGTCACGCGGCGCTTGGAAATGCCGTAGCCCAGGTCATCCATCATCAGGTGCATGGCGGAAACGACGTTGCCGAAGTTCAGCAGCGGCTCACCCATGCCCATCATCACCACGTTGGTGATGGCACGATCGACGGTCGCCGGGACGCTGCCAAAGGATTTGTTGGCAATCCACACCTGGCCGATCACTTCGGCGGCGGTGAGGTTGCTATTGAAGCCTTGCTTGCCGGTGGAGCAGAAACTGCAATCCAGGGCACAGCCCGCCTGGGACGAAACGCACAAGGTGCCGCGTTTGCCCTGGGGAATGTAGACGGTCTCGACGCAGCTGCCGGACGCCACGCGCACCACCCACTTACGGGTGCCGTCGCTGGAGATGTCCTCGCTGACCACTTCGGGGCCGCGAATCTCGGCAACAGCCTTGAGCTTTTCGCGCAGGGCCTTGCCGACATTCGTCATGGCGTCGAAGTCGTCGACGCCAAAGTGGTGAATCCATTTCATCACCTGACCGGCACGGAAACGCTTCTCCCCGATCGAGTCGAAGAATTTCTCCATTTCCGGCTGGGTCAGCCCCAGCAGATTGGTTTTAACAGTCGATGTAGTCATGGATTCACCTTCACTCTTAAGCCAATGCTTAGCGAGCGGTTACTTCAGTAGCAGCGAAAAAGTAAGCGATTTCGCGAGCAGCGGCGGCTTCGGAGTCCGAACCGTGGACGGCGTTGGCGTCGATGGATTCAGCGAAGTCAGCACGGATGGTGCCGGCAGCAGCTTCTTTAGGGTTGGTAGCGCCCATCAGCTCACGGTTGCGAGCGATAGCGTTTTCGCCTTCCAGCACCTGAACGACAACCGGACCGGAAGTCATGAAGGCAACCAGCTCACCGAAGAAACCGCGCTCGCTGTGCTCAGCGTAGAAGCCTTCGGCTTCGGCCTTGGACAGTTGCTTCATTTTCGAAGCTACAACGCGCAGGCCAGCGTCTTCGAAGCGGGTAACGATCTTGCCGATCACGTTTTTAGCAACGGCGTCAGGCTTGATGATGGAGAAAGTACGTTGAACAGCCATGGTGTAACTCCAGAAACGGTAATTTGCGAAAAATTAAACCCGCGAATTATACGCGGGTTCAGGGGTATTGCCTAACCTGCCAGGTCGATCAGTCGATTTCTTCGATCCAGAGCGCCTGGACCGCTTCCAAGACCTTCTCGCCGCAACGGCCAGAGGTACTGTCGAAATCGGGAAGCTCCATGATCCAGTGCTGCAGATCGACAAAATTAACGGTCAACGGATTCACGTCCGGCTTGGCTTCGGCCAACTCTTCTGCGATGCGTTGTACATCATTCCAACCATAGCTCATGACAGTGTCACCATCAGTGCGGCGCTTCGGCCGCATGGTTAAGCGAATATTTCGGGATTTCGACGGTCAGGTCTTCGGTGCCGACGATGGCTTGGCAGCTCAGGCGCGATTGTGCCTCCAGCCCCCAGGCCCGATCGAGGAAGTCTTCTTCCAACTCGTCTGCCTCTTCCAGCGAATCGAAGCCCTCACGAATGATGCAATGGCACGTCGTGCAAGCACAGACGCCGCCACAGGCACTCTCTATCTCAATATGGTGCTCATGGGCCAGTTCGAGAATGGAAATCCCGGGCTCGGCCTCCACGACCATGCCCTCCGGACAGAACTTCTCGTGGGGCAGAAAAATCACCTGCGGCATCAGTTATTCCTCGATTTCATTCAGGTTGCGCCCCGCCAGGGCGGCTTTCACCGTCGAGTCCAGGCGGCGGGCAGCAAAGGCATCGGTGACCTGCGACAGACGCTTGGTCTGCTGCTCGATGGCATAACCATCGGTGCCTTTGATCAATTCGGACAATTCCTGCAACTGCAGCTCGATGACCATGCGCTCTTCAGCGTCGAGCAACCGGTCGCCGTCGGCCTCAAGGGCACCTTGCACGGCTTCGATCAGGCGCTGGCCGTCGACCTGTTGCTCGCGCAGTACACGGGCGACCTTGTCGTCGCTGGCGTGCTGGAAGGAATCCTTCAGCATCTTGGCGATTTCGCCGTCGGTCAGGCCATAGGACGGCTTGACCTGGATGCTCGCTTCCACGCCCGAACCCAGTTCGCGGGCAGAAACATTGAGCAAGCCGTCGGCGTCGACCTGGAAGGTCACGCGGATTTTCGCCGCACCGGCAACCATGGCCGGGATGCCGCGCAATTCGAAGCGGGCCAGGGAGCGGCAGTCGCTGATCAGTTCACGTTCGCCTTGCAGCACGTGAATCATCATGGCCGACTGGCCGTCTTTATAGGTGGTGAAGTCCTGGGCGCGGGCAACCGGGATGGTGGTGTTGCGTGGAATCACCTTCTCCATCAGCCCGCCCATGGTTTCCAGCCCCAGGGACAACGGAATCACGTCGAGCAACAGCAATTCGCCGCCGTCACGCTTGTTGCCGGCCAGGGTATCGGCCTGGATCGCGGCGCCGATGGCCACCACCTGGTCCGGGTCGATTTCGGTCAGCGGCTGGCGGCCAAAGGCCTCGGCAACGGCTTCGCGAACCCGAGGCACGCGGGTCGAACCACCGACCATGACCACGGCCTTGACGTCTTCCAGCTCCACGCCGGAATCACGCACGGCCCGGCGGCAGGCCTTGAGGCTACGGGCGACCATGGGTTCGATCAGGGCATCGAAGGCTTCGCGGGTCAGCGCGGCTTTCCACTCGCCATAAGCCACTTCAACGGTGGCGGCGTCGGTCAAGGCTTCCTTGGCGGCGCAGGCGGTTTGCAGCAGGTGGCGTTGCGCACCCGGGTCGAGGTCGGCGGACAAGCCCGCCTGCTCGATGATCCAGCCAGCGATGGCATGGTCGAAGTCATCGCCGCCCAGGGCACTGTCGCCACCGGTGGCCAGGACTTCGAAGACACCGCCGGTCAGGCGCAGGATCGAAATATCGAACGTACCACCGCCCAGGTCGTAGATGGCGACCAGGCCTTCGGCATGCTGGTCCAGGCCATACGCGACCGCCGCAGCGGTCGGCTCGTTGAGCAGGCGCAGCACGTTCAGGCCGGCCAGCTTGGCCGCGTCCTTGGTGGCTTGGCGCTGGGCGTCGTCGAAATAGGCCGGGACGGTGATGACCGCACCCACCAACTCACCACCCAACGCCGCTTCGGCGCGCTGGCGCAGGACCTTGAGGATGTCGGCGGAAACCTCGACCGGGCTTTTCGGGCCCTGCACGGTTTCGATGAACGGCATATGGGACTCGCCACCGACGAAGCGGTACGGCAGCTGGTCGCCCAATTGCTTGACGTCGGACAGGCCACGACCCATCAAGCGCTTGACCGAGACAATGGTGTTCAAGGGGTCAGTGGCGGCGGCCAGCTTGGCCGACTCGCCCACTTCGACGCGGTCGGCGTGATAACGCACGGCGGACGGCAGGATCACCCGTCCCTGCTCGTCGGCCAGCGGTTCGGAAAGACCGCTGCGCAAGGCAGCGACCAGGGAATTGGTGGTACCCAAGTCGATCCCGACAGCCAGGCGACGCTGGTGCGGTTGTGGACTTTGGCCGGGTTCGGCGATCTGCAGTAGGGCCATCGTAATCAGGACTTATCTGTAATCAGGCGTGCGACCGGAGCGGCACTGGGTTAATCGTCGAGGCGCTCTTCTAACTGGCGCACTTCGTAGGTGAGCTTGTCGAGGAACTGCATGCGCCGCATCAGGCGCTCGGCCTGTTCGCGCTGCGCGGCATCGTTCCAGCAGGCTGCGAAGCTGTCGTTCAGTGTTTGCTGGGCGTCTTTCAAGCGGCGCTTGAATACCGCGACACCGGCCAGGTCGGCGCTGTCCTGCAGGTCCTCGAGCTCTTCGCGCCATTGCATCTGCTGCAACAGAAACTCGGGATCATGGACCGTGACCTCCAGCGGCAACTCATGGCCGCTGATGGCGAGCAGGTAACGCGCGCGCTTGGCCGGGTGCTTGAGCGTCTGGTAAGCCTCGTTGAGGTTCGCCGACTGCTCGAGCGCCCGCCGCTGCTCCGCCTCGGAAGCATCGGCAAAGCGGTCGGGATGGACGCCACGGGCCAGCTCAAGGTAACGCGCGGACAACTGCTCGAGATCCAGCTGGAACGCCGGCTGCATCTGGAACAACGCAAAATGACAAGGAGTACCCACAAGCCGCCTCAGATGTTGAAGCTTTCGCCGCAGCCACATTCACCGCGCACGTTGGGGTTGTTGAACTTGAAGCCTTCGTTCAACCCTTCCTTGACGAAATCCAGCTCGGTGCCGTCCAGGTACGTCAGGCTTTTCGGGTCGATGATCACTTTCTGACCATGACTCTCGAACACCTGATCGTCTTCGCCCACTTCGTCGACGAATTCCAGTACATAGGCGAGGCCAGAACAGCCCGTGGTGCGAACACCCAGGCGGATACCCTCGCCCTTGCCGCGCCCCGCAAGGGAGCGCTGGATATGGTTAGCTGCCGCTTCTGTCATCTGGATAGCCATGGAAAACTCCTTACCGTAACGCGGATCAGATCAAGCCTTTCTTCTGCTTGTAATCGCGAACGGCGGCCTTGATGGCGTCTTCGGCGAGTACCGAGCAGTGGATCTTCACTGGCGGCAGGGCCAGTTCTTCGGCCAGCTGGGTGTTCTTGATGGTTTCGGCTTCATCAAGGGTCTTGCCCTTCATCCACTCGGTGGCCAGGGAGCTGGACGCGATGGCGGAACCGCAGCCATAGGTCTTGAACTTGGCATCTTCGATGATGCCTTGCTCGTTGACCTTGATCTGCAGGCGCATCACGTCGCCGCAAGCCGGAGCGCCGACCATGCCGGTGCCGACATCAGGATCCTGCGCGTCCATCTTGCCGACGTTGCGCGGGTTCTCGTAGTGGTCGATGACCTTTTCGCTATATGCCATTTGCTTCAATCCTCATCAGTGGAGCCGCTCTGGTGGCGACTTCTCAGTGCGCCGCCCATTCGATTTTCGAGATGTCGACGCCGTCTTTGTACATGTCCCACAGCGGCGACAGAGCGCGCAGCTTGGTAACGGCCTCGCAGACTTTCTGCGCGGCGTAATCGATTTCTTCTTCGGTGGTGAAACGGCCGAAGGTGAAGCGGATCGAGCTGTGGGCCAGTTCGTCGTTGCGGCCCAGGGCGCGCAGTACGTACGAAGGCTCCAGCGACGCCGAGGTGCACGCCGAACCGGACGACACGGCCAGATCCTTGAGCGCCATGATCAGCGACTCGCCTTCAACGTAGTTGAAGCTCAGGTTCAGGTTGTGCGGTACGCGGGCGGGCAGGCTGCCGTTGACGTAGAGTTCTTCGAGGTGCTCGACCTGCTTGAAGAAACGGTCGCTCAGGGCCTTGATGCGTACGGTCTCGGCGGCCATGTCTTCCTTGGCCACACGGAAGGCTTCGCCCATGCCGACGATCTGGTGGGTCGCCAGGGTGCCGGAACGCATGCCACGCTCGTGACCGCCGCCGTGCATGGTCGCTTCGAGGCGAACACGCGGCTTGCGGCTGACGTACAGGGCGCCGATGCCTTTAGGGCCATAAGTCTTGTGGGCCGAGAACGACATCAGGTCGACTTTCAGCTTGGACAGGTCGATGTCGACCTTGCCGGTGGACTGTGCGCCGTCGACGTGGAACAGGACGCCCTTGGAACGGGTCAGTTCGCCGATGGCGGCGATGTCGTTGACAGTGCCGATTTCGTTGTTCACGTGCATGATCGAGACCAGGATGGTGTCGTCGCGCAGGGCGGCTTCGATCATGGCCGGGGTGATGATGCCGTCTTCACCAGGCTCGATGTAGGTGACTTCGAAGCCTTCACGCTCCAGTTGGCGCATGGTGTCCAGGACAGCCTTGTGCTCGATCTTGGAGGTGATCAGGTGCTTGCCCTTGGTGTGGTAGAAATGCGCGACACCCTTGATTGCCAGGTTGTCGGATTCGGTGGCACCGGAGGTCCAGACGATTTCACGCGGGTCGGCGTTGACCAGGTCGGCGACCTGGCGACGGGCGTTTTCCACCGACTCTTCAGCCTTCCAGCCGAACACGTGGGAACGGGACGCCGGGTTGCCGAAGTTTCCGTCGACCAGCAGGCATTCACTCATTTTTTGCGCAACACGCGGATCAACCGGGGTGGTCGCTGAGTAATCAAGGTAAATCGGCAATTTCATGGACTCTCTCCTAAATCAGGCTGGCTGGCGTTCCGCGTGCTCTGCGGCGGTCATTCGACGGCGGACGCTTCAATCTTGTCCAGGTGCAGCGTCTTGCTATTGCAACGGCGCTGGTCCTGACGCTGGGCTACTTCTTGCACCTCACGGCGAGTTACAAGGTCAGCCAAGCTGATACCGCTTAGAAATTCGTGGATCTGCAGGCTGAGGTCGCACCACAAGTGGTGGGTCAGGCAAGTATCGCCGCCATGGCAGTCGCCAAGGCCCTGGCATTTGGTCGCATCGACCGATTCGTTCACTGCATCGATCACCTGGGCGACCTGGATGCCCTGCATGTCGCGCGACAGCTGGTAGCCGCCGCCGGGGCCGCGAACGCTGGAGACCAGGTTGCTACGGCGCAGCTTGGCGAACAGCTGTTCAAGGTAGGACAGGGAAATGCCCTGGCGCTCGGAGATATCGGCCAGGGACACCGGCCCGTGCTGCGCATGCAATGCCAGATCCAGCATTGCGGTCACGGCGTATCGGCCTTTTGTAGTCAGTCGCATGGACAATTACCACGGAGTTCGGAATGGGGGCGAGTATGCAATTCCCGAGTATTTAAGTCAAGTATAAGACCTAGTGCTTTACTCGGGTTTACCCGCGAAAGAGCGCGCGAATGATAGCAAAGGTAGGCGGCTAACGACCAGCTATACCGCTTTATCGTTCATCGCGAGCAAGCTCGCTCCCACAAGGGTCCATTGGTGAACGCACAATGGGTGTACGACGCCGATCCCCTGTGGGAGCGAGCTTGCTCGCGATGAAGCCTGCCGGATATCAGCTGGCCTGGCTCTCATCCTTGTCCTTCACACAAGCAAAGTCTTCCTCGCGCAGTTCAGGCAGGTCCTTGGCACAGTAATTACTGCCCAAGTCCTTCAGGGCGCCGCACATCCCCTCCAGGCGCCCATCGACGGCTTGCAGGTGATCGAGCAACTGGTTGATGGCGCGGGCGACTGGGTCGGGCATGTCTTCGCCGACACCGTAGGCGTCGAAGCCGATCTTCTCGGCCATGGCCTTGCGGCGGGCGTCCTGCTCGTCGTCGGACTTGACGATGCTCCGCCCCGGAATGCCCACCACGGTCGCGCCCGGCGGCACAGCCTTGGTCACCACGGCGTTGGAACCGACTTTCGCCCCCGCCCCGACCGTGAACGGCCCGAGCACCTTGGCGCCGGCACCGACCACCACGCCGTCTTCCAGCGTCGGGTGGCGCTTGCCTTTGTTCCAACTGGTGCCGCCGAGGGTCACGCCCTGGTAGAGCGTCACGTCGTCGCCGATCTCGGCGGTTTCACCGATGACGATGCCCATGCCATGGTCGATGAAGAAGCGGCGACCGACCTTGGCACCCGGGTGGATCTCGATCCCGGTCAGCCAGCGGCCGAAGTTCGAGACCAGCCGCGCCCACCACTTCCAGCCCATGCCCCACAAAGCCCCGGACAGGCGATGGATCCAGATGGCGTGCATGCCCGGGTAGCAGGTCAGCACTTCAAAGGCATTCCGCGCCGCCGGGTCACGATGGAAAACACTTTGGATATCTTCACGCAAACGTTCGAACATTTTATTTCTTCCGCTTAATCAGCTCGCCACGGGCCGCTTTCTGGGTTTCCGTGAGGATGCCGCGCAATATATTCATCTCCGCCCGGCTCACCGAGCTTCGTCCGTACAACCGACGCAGGCGCGCCATCAAGTGCCGCGGCTTTTCCGGGTCGAGGAATTCGATGTCCACCAGGGTCTGCTCCAGGTGTTCAAAGAATCGCTCCAACTCGTCCATGGTCGCCAGTGTCTCACTGCGCGGCGACGTCACCTCGGTTTTTTCGACTTTGCTGGGCCTGCCTTCGGCCGCCAGCCAAGCCATGCGCACTTCATAGCTCAACACCTGCACCGCCGCCCCCAGGTTCAAGGAACTGAACTCGGGGTCGGAAGGGATATGCACGTGAAAGTGACATCGCTGCAGCTCGTCGTTGGTCAGGCCGGAGTCTTCACGGCCGAACACCAGGGCGATCTCGAAGCCTTGCGCGGCCTCCTCGCCCACTTTGGTGCCGCATTCGCGGGGGTCGAGCAGCGGCCAGGGGATGCGGCGGTCGCGGGCGCTGGTGCCGAGCACCAGGTTGCACCCCACCCGGGCATCTTCCAGGGTGGCGACGACCTGGGCGTTGGCGAGGATGTCACCGGCGCCGGAGGCCCGGGCATCGGCTTCGTGATGGGGAAACAAGCGCGGCTCGACCAGCACCAGGCGCGACAGGCCCATGTTCTTCATGGCCCGCGCAGCTCCGCCGATGTTACCCGGATGGCTGGTATTGACCAGGACGACACGAATGTTCTGCAACAAGGGAGGCGCTCTCGAACACGATAAAGGGAGCAAATCTTACCTAAGCACCTACCGTTAAGCTATGAAAGCGAACCCCAACCTTCTCCTGAGAAAACTTTCTGATAGAATGCGCGGCTTTCTTTAACAACCTTAGGTGACACATCCATGCAGCCCATGCTGAATATCGCGCTGCGCGCCGCCCGCAGCGCCAGTGAACTGATCTTCCGCTCCATCGAGCGCCTGGATACCATCAAGGTCGATGAAAAAGACGCCAAGGACTACGTGTCCGAGGTCGATCGCGCCGCCGAGCAGAAAATCGTCGACGCCCTGCGCAAGGCTTACCCAAACCACTCCATCCTCGGTGAAGAGACCGGCATGCACGCCGGTACTGGCATCGAAGGCGAAGAGTACCTGTGGATCATCGATCCGCTGGACGGCACCACCAACTTCCTGCGCGGCATTCCTCACTTTGCGGTCAGCATCGCCTGCAAATACCGTGGCCGCCTGGAACACGCCGTCGTGCTGGACCCGGTTCGCCAGGAAGAATTCACCGCCAGCCGTGGCCGTGGCGCCCAACTGAACGGTCGTCGCCTGCGCGTCAGCGGCCGCACCAGCCTGGACGGCGCCCTGCTGGGTACCGGCTTCCCGTTCCGTGATGACCAGATGGATAATCTGGACAACTACCTGGGCATGTTCCGCGCCCTGGTCGGCCAGACCGCCGGCATCCGCCGCGCCGGTGCCGCGAGCCTGGACCTGGCTTATGTGGCGGCTGGCCGTTTCGATGCGTTCTGGGAGTCGGGCCTGTCCGAGTGGGACATGGCTGCGGGCGCCCTGTTGATCCAGGAAGCCGGCGGCTTGGTGAGCGACTTCACCGGCGGCCATGATTTCCTTGAGAAAGGCCACATCGTTGCCGGCAACACCAAATGCTTCAAGGCTGTGCTGACGGCTATCCAGCCGCACTTGCCGGCTTCGTTGAAGCGTTAAGTCGCCCGGCTAGAAAAAAGCACCTTTCGGGGTGCTTTTTTTATGCCTGTTTCACACCACCCAGCCCAGAGGCGGACATTGTGGCGAGGGAGCTTGCTCCCGCTCGGTTGCGCAGCGACCGCAAGATCTTGGGTCTGCTGCGCAGCCCAGCGGGAGCAAGCTCCCTCGCCACAATGGATTACACCTTGGACATGGATGCAGGCTGAGCCACCGCTTTCGCGAGCAAGCTCGCTCCCACAAGGAGATTTGGGGTAGGCATAAGATTGAGGTGGTCAACTTTTTCCGGACACCTCAATCGGTGTTTTCAGGCTGTTTGCCGCTCGTACTGATTGGGCGGCAAA
>NZ_JABAEE010000055.1:0-48072 GCF_023701885.1 Pseudomonas sp. CG7
TGTGTATAAGGACCCTTTAGGTAACAGATACACCGCCATCGCGAGCAAGCTCGCTCCCACAGGGGTTTCAGGTTGATTGTTGTTGCACAGTCGCCTTGAGCCCCGCCAGCAACAACCGCTGGGCCAATTCCTCCTTCAACCCCTCGGGACTGGTCAACTGCATCCGCTCCAGATGCCCGGCATATTCCCAGGGCTCCGGTGCATCCAGCGCGGCTTTGCCCAGCTCCAGGATCTCAGTGAGCTTGAACTTGCTCTTGAGCCAGTTCAGCGCCCGCAGCAGATCCCGCTCCAGCCCATCGAAATCACAACCCAGCGGGTACTCGGGAAACAGGTTCGGATGACGTGCCTGGATCGCCTGCAAGCGCTCCGAGGTGTTGTCGGCGAACCGCGGATCGAGACGGAAATCCTTCGGCAGCTTGCCGGCCTTTTGCGCCTGCTCGATCAAGCCGGGCTGGAAGCGTGAGTCGCTGATGTTCAGTAACGCCTCGCTCACCGCCGCGTCGGTCTTTCCGCGCAGGTCGGCGATGCCGTATTCGGTGACCACGATGTCCCGCAGGTGCCGGGGAATCGTGCAATGGCCATACTCCCAGACGATGTGCGAGCTGATCTCGCCCCCGGCCTCACGCCAACTGCGCAGCAGCAGGATCGCGCGCCCGCCCTCCAGCGCATGGCCCTGGGCAACGAAGTTGTACTGCCCGCCCACACCGCTGAGCACCCGCCCATCTTCCAACTGATCGGCGACTCCGGCGCCCATCAGGGTCATGGTGAAAACCGTGTTGATGAAACGGGCATCGAGGCGTTGCAGGCGCTTGAGCTGTTCCTGGCCGTACAGCTCGTTGATGTAACTGATGCGCGTCATGTTGCATTCGCGCAGACGGCTTTGCGGCAGCTCGCGCAGGCGCTCGTAAAAGCTGCGCGGGCCGAGGAAGAATCCGCCGTGTATGCAGATGCCGTCGGGTTGCGCCGCCTCGTCGAGCGTCCCGGCATTGGCCCGCTCCTGGGTCGCCTCGTCGGGGTAGACCTTGCGCCGGATGATCCCGGCCTCCGCCAGCGCCAGCAAACCGTTGACGAACATTTCACTGCAACCGTACAGCCCTTTGGCAAACGGCTCGACCCCGCCCTCATGCTCGATCAATTGCGCCCACTGGCTAAGGTTCAGGTCCGCCAGCAACGCCTGGTAGCCGGCGTTATCGGCCTGGCGCGCCAGCAGTGCCGCGGTCAATGCGTCGCCCATCGAGCCGATACCGATCTGCAACGTACCGCCATCGCGCACCAGGGTACTGGCGTGCAGGCCGATCAAATGGTCCTGGAAACCCACCGGCATGTTCGGCGTGGAGAACAACGTGTGGCTGTCCTTTTCGTCGATCAACAGGTCGAAAGCGTCGATGCCGACTTCCGCGTCGCCGGGCATGTAGGGCAAGTCGCTGTGGACCTGGCCCACCATGAGAATGGTCTCCCCGGCCTCGCGCCGCTTGGCGATCATCGGCAGCAGGTCGAGGGTGATGTCCGGGTTGCAGCTCAGGCTCAGGCGATCCGGGTGCTCCGGATCGCTCGCTACCAGTTGCGCCACCAGGTTCAAGCCGGCGGCATTGATGTCCCGGGCCGCATGACTGTAGTTGCTGCTGACGTAGTCCTGCTGGGCCGACGTGCTATGCAGCAGGCTGCCGGGCTGCATGAAGAATTGCTGGACGCGGATGTTGGCCGGCAGGCTGTCCCGCTGCAGGTCCGCCAAGAAATCCAGCTCGGGGTAATCACCGAAGACCCGTTCGATAAAGGGTTCGAGGAAGCGCTTCTGCAAACCGTCGCCCAGGTTCGGCCGGCCCAGGCTCAGGGCGGTGTAGAGGGTCAGCTGTCGCTCGGGCAGTTCTGCGATGCGCCGGTACAGCGCGTTGGCGAACAGGTTGGGCTTGCCCAGCCCCAGGGGCATGCCCAGGTGAATATGCGCCGGCAGGCGCTCAAGCACGTCATCCACCGCCTGTTCGATTGAACACAACTGCACCATCGGACCCTCCAGGACATTCCATGAATGTGGGTTGGACCGAGCTTGCCGGGTCTTGGTTGCGATGAACAGCCCCACGAGAGGAAATCCTGTCTGTAATCAGTCACTTGGAAGGGAGCATATAAAGTCCAAACCAAATTGAATATTTTTCAGAATTCAAAAATTTCCTACGCAACATCCTACAAATATCCAAGAAGCAAAGAATACTCCCACCCACAGATTGAACACGCACTACTTAAATTCTTCAATATTCACTCAATGTTATCGGCAGCCTCCGATTGATATTCACTGGAGGAGGATTAATATTTATTAATGCAAATATCAGAAAAACTTAAACCGTAAAAAACCGACGACTCTTATCACCTTCAATTAATACAAAAGGAACACAGACATGAACTCTTCCTAACATTCAAATCTTCACAACAAGCAAAGTCACCCACTGCACATGACTCAGCTAATTACTTTAGAGGTATCTATATGCAAATTGATCTAAAAGCCATACAGAGCGCGAGGAAAACATTGCTCACTGATAGCACCCCGATTTTATCACTAGCTATTCAGGCTTATAGCAACCTAACTGCCGCATCAAGTGGGACACGGCCTTGCACAAGCTGCTGCTCCCAATGTTGGCACCAATGCTGCTGGGCTACTCACAGTTAATTGAAGATGGTGGCCGATCTCTTATCGGCCACCTATATCTACGGGACGCATCATGATAATACCTTTAGATTTCCTAACCAATTCCGCATTAGCCAAATCAGTAGACATCAGCACCGACTGCCCCGTATGGCCGTATCTCTCTTACTACACACATAAAAGCAAACAAGCACTCCATGAATTAGGCGAGTTATCAGACAATGACCAATCAGTCATCATTAATGGTTTTCTTCACAATTTGACCGCCAGAGTTATGGCGACAGCTAATAATGTCCTTTTCGCCGAACGAAGCATTTTGGAGAAAACTGCCCCCGCTGCAAGAATCACTGCCAAGGAACATTATAAAATTATCAGAAACACCACAAGTTACCTGCACGACATATTGACCGCATATCCGGAACTGGACAGACTACTAGAAACAATCTCCCATAATTTTTTCGAGCAAAGCTTGCGCTTGGCAAAAAATCTCATACGTGACAAAAAAGCCTTGAGCAAAATAGCCAATATTAATAGTTCTAATTCTCTGAAAAAATGTGAAGTCTCGGAAGGCGAAACTCATAACGGCTCCGCGACGGTGTGTATATTGACGTTCTGTAACGGTGAACGAATCGTCTATAAACCAAGAAACTTAGAGCTTGAATCCATAGCGTCAACGTTGCTACGGATTCTATCGGACAATGCGGGCGATGATTATAGCGAATGGACAATTCCTAATTATATTGTCGGCTCAGATCATGGATGGACGCAATTTGTACCGCAACTCCCCGCCCAATCTCAGCTGCAGGTAGAACAATTCTATAAACGCTCAGGCTTCTTACTCGGATTCTGCACCGCCTTCACAGCTTCAGATATTACATCCGACAATCTCATCGCCCATGCAAGCAGTCCGATTCCTATCGACTTGGAGACAATTTTTTATAATGTTCTTAACATCGATAGTATTCCCAAGGAGATACGTTGGAATGCCACTCAGACCAGTATATTACCGAACTGGACTTGGAAAGGTACCGACGGGATAGGGGTGGATTTAAGTGCGCTAGGTGGATTAAACGAACAATATGTCAGTTTAAACCTATACCAACATATAGAGGATAAACACGGCAACGATAGCTTTGACATGGACGGAGTGAAAATTCTACCCGGAAAAAACGTTCTGTACTTTAAGGGGCAAGCCGTAAAGCCTTGGGAATACTATAAAGAAATAACCGAAGGATTCCATTGCTTCTTTCAGCTGATCGAGAAGCAAAAAGAATCACTTATTAGCTTTATCAGCTTGCTCTCTGGTCTGCCTTGCAGATACGTACCCAGAGCAACAGCCACTTATCATTATGCCATTCAATGCTCACTTCACGCTTCCCTGATGAGCTCCAGCGAAAACCGAAGAGGTTTTCTAAAGAAAATCCTTGATAACGAAACCGCTCCCGCTATTGGTTTTTTGGAAGCAGAGATCCAAGCATGTATGAACTTAGATATTCCGTATGCTAAAAGCCAGGTTGGGAAACTTCAATTTTTCGAACCTTGCTATCTAGGAAAGGGGCATTTGAATTCTCTCGAATACGTAGACGGGTTAACCAATAGCATTGATTACTTGAGGAATCTGTCAACGTGCCGAACAGCTTTCGAAACAAGCTTAATAAAAAATACATTGATCGCAATGCAAAATATGTACGAGCACGATAAGCGCTTGACCGACCATGAATTTCGTCAGCATGATTGCCTGGATACTATAGCCAACCGAAGTTTAGACTCGATACTACACGCTGTCCGACTAGCACAAAATCGAAACGTCGAGTTTATTAACACTCAAATAACCGATGAGTTGTCGACAAATGGTTTATGGCTAGGGTTCCATGCGTCTCCTGGCGGTTATGTAGAATACTCCGAATTAGGCGACGATTATTACTATGGCTTATCGGGAATCCTTTATGGATGCATATTGGCTGGTCAGTGGGTGGCCGTCTCAAAGGATGCTACCCATGACTTATTAAATCATGTGTATGCGAGAGTCCACACAAAATTAACCAATCCAGGCAGTCACTTGGGGGGTCTTCATTTCGGTTTATCGTCCACCATCCTCCCCTTATACATAAGCCTGGAATTTTATAAAGATAAAAGAAGCAATGTTTTGTTATCTATGTACAAAAGCTATTTGAAGGAAGTCATTACCGACAGCTGGTGGCAGAAATATTTCTGGGGAAATGACCTGCTCTCTGGATCATTTGGAACACTAACAGTTGTTACCAAGCTTTATGAACTGACAAATGATTCGGAGTTTTCGTTATTAGGAAAAGCTTTTTATGAAAAAATCGAATCCGAATTAGGCATTGTAAACGGACGAAACATGGTGACTTTTGGAAAGTCGATAACCACTCGTGACGATGGATTACTCAGCGGTATTTCTCACGGTGTTATGGGCTGCGCGTATGCCATCTTCTATTTCAACAACACTATCATGCAAAGCGAATCGATTGGTTCAGTATTTTCGGGCTTTTTGGACTGGGAACTATCTGAGTTTGATTCCGATATCGACAACTGGAAGGACTATAGAAGAAGATCTACCGACTCATCTCCAGGAGAGTTTTCATGGAGCCATGGTTTACCTGGAAACTATCTGGCACTTCGTTACTTTGCATCCAAAGGTATTCATGAGGCAATCACATTTCTAGAAAAAAACCCACCAAACAAGCTATTCTCTTTTGATAGCTTATTGGCGAGAAAGCGCCCCGTAAACGACTCGCTTTGCCACGGTGCGTACGGATTGCTAAATTTGATTAAGGAACTAAACCCTGAAGCCTTATCGGACTATCGAACATATATCTGGGCCAACGTGCTAAATCTGGCCGAATATGACACACGAGAGCTGAGGACAAGGTCGGCGGACCCGCTAGGTTTATGGGTAGGAAAGGTTGGCTCGTTGCTAGGATCAATAGGACTGCTTAACCAGAACTTTAAATTCCCATTTCTCGCCCACGAAATGAAACTCATATGACAATGTTCTTGAATTTACGGGTCATTTTAATTGGGGTAGCCGGTGCTTTAATTGGCATCGCGCCCCCTTATCTCATAGGCCAGGCAATTAACCTTTATACCAAGCATGGGGAAATAGATATGCTGATCATTTCTGCCGCTTGCGTACTAATTATCGCCACCCCCTGCGGGAGACTAGCTTCACACTTATATGTCCAAAAACTTTCTACGGCCACCCGAAAAAAATTAAAATCCAGGCTGACCGAAAAAATCATTCCCAAGACAACCTCTGAAAGCTCTGGAGCAGCAATCGACTTAATAGATGGCGACGTAGAAGGCAGCATTTATCTATATCACAACATCTATTTGGACATCGCATCAAGTCTTAGTGCTCTACTCCCCGCTCTATTCATAGTATTTCATTACAACCCCTCATTAACTATCGCACCTTTATCAGCGATCCTGTACATCGTCACATTCAAAATACTCACACGAAAAACCTATTCTAGCTCATATAAAAAATATGTTGAAACTAACACCCAACTGATTTCCAACATCAGCAACTCCAAAAACTCACCTTCATTATCAAACCTTGGACATCTGAAAGAAAGCAACCGCCAGATCAAGCTTCTATCATTAATCTCCAGGGCAAAAATAGCCTTACTCGAACTCGCCTCCAACCTCTCTTACTTGATAGGTATAATTTTATTATTCTATATTGGCTCCAACTCCATCGCGAACGATACATTATCTATCGGTGACTTTGTCTCCGCTGCCATATACCTCGAACGAGTGCTCGTACCGACAGCGGCACTCGTAAGTATATATTACGCGACCGGTGAAGCACGCTATCGCCGAATGAGAATTGATCGGTGCCTTTCAGGAGCAACCGATGGGTAACGTGCTAAAGACGAACTCTTTAATTCTAATGTTGGTCAGCCTATGCCTTGTGTTGTCAGCCGGCTGTCAGTTGCTCATCCCATATATTATTTCTCAGGGAGTAATAAAAATCACTGATACAGTTTATGTTGTGGAATCACTAAGCAAACTGGCCACTGTCTTTATCGCAAGAACTATTTTGCAAGGTATTGCTGATAGTTTAAACGCCTATGCCGAGACGAGTCTACGGGTGAGTCTTATAGAATATATTTATATCCACCGTAGTTTTACGGCACATGGCGCATTTATTACCCGAATCACGGAAGATACGGCTCGCATAGCAACAGCAATTTCAAGCGCACTTTATCTGTTCGGCTCCGGCTTATTGGTTGTAACAACATCCTGCTTACTTATAGTAGAAACACCTTACTTCCTAATACCTTTACTCTTCATTTGGTTGCTGACCGCTCTGCAGTTAAAGAAATCTTCTCCCATCATCACCAAACTTTATCAAGCTGAAATATTGAAAGAGGAAAAATACAAAGCTTCTTTCTTGACACTTATTAAATCAGCCAACATCGCTCGGCATCGCTGCAATTATAGAAAACATTATCAGCGGCTCAACAAGGCGGCGGGCGCTCGCCATAAGCATCAGAAAATCAGTTTGCTACTTTGCTCCATGCCAGAGGTACTAATTGCGATCGCTACTGTATTCATCGTGATTTTTATTGCCTCGACAACTCCAGAACTACTGGGATCAAAGTACATCTATTTACTGGGATACGTCGGCCTATTCGCAATGGCAAGTCGCCAATCACTTGAGACCGCGCTCTCGCTGGTCGGAATCAATGAATCAGTAAAAAGGATATTTGAAGGCACTCAACATGAATAATTTATATTTGCGAGAAGTCCGATTAAAGCCAGCGGCGAGTATTCGCTCTTGTTTGCGCAATCTGTTTCCAATCAACTTCACTCAACCTATCACCATCATCATCGGGGAAAATGGATGTGGCAAATCGACTTTACTTGAAGGTATTGCGGTCAAGCTCGGTTGCAACCCTGAAGGCGGGGGGAAGAATTTTATATTTAAGACAGAAGAAACGCACTCTGACCTTCATCAGGAACTGATACTATCAAAAGGACATATCAAGGAAAAAGATCTATTTTTTTATAGAGCAGAAACCTTCTATAACCTAAATACGGAAATTCGACGCCTCGATGAAGAAAACAGCTTGTCACCAGAGATAAAGACCTATTATGGTGGCCGTGACTTACATAGTATTTCCCATGGAGAAGCCATGGAGAAACTATTTCAGTTTAGATTGAATAATAAAGGACTTTATATCCTTGATGAGCCTGAAGCTTCTTTATCGCCACAGCGGCAATTAGCATTCATTTTACGAATTTTTGAACTTGCCACTGAAGGTGCTCAATTTATAATTGCGACGCACTCCCCGATAATAATGTCCATGCCAGGGTGCGAATTACTTCAGATTAGCGATGGGACTTTCGAGAAAATTGAGCCCGAAGAAACAGAGGCCTATAGTATCTACAAGGCCGTTTTGAACTCTTCAGGTGAGTATTTGAAAAAGCTGGTTTTTGATAAGCATCATGTCTAAGTGCTGATCAACCATCACCTCGAAATCAATGGTTGAGGTAGCCTTACGACTCACCTCAACCATCTATTTGATTACAGGCCAGACATCTCTTTGATGGCGCCCTTGAGGTCGTCATCGGAGCAGTCGGCGCAGGTGCCTTTAGGCGGCATGGCGTTCACGCCAGTAATTGCCTTGGCCAGGATGCCATCGAGACCACCCTGGTGGTCGGCGCGCTCTTTCCAGGCAGCCTTGTCGCCGATTTTCGGCGCGCCCAGCAGGCCAGTGCCGTGGCAAGCATTGCAGTGTTTTGCGATCACGTCTTTCGGCGTCTTGGCAGCCCCGCCGCCAGCCGAAGCCACGACTTCCATACCCTTGCATTCCTTGCCCTGGACGCAGACCTGGCCGACGGGTTCAAGGCGCTTGGCGATTTCGTCGTTCGGCGCCGCTTGAGCGGTCGCAGCCCATAGGGCCAATACGGTTGCTGGTGCAGCCAGCATTTTCATAATTAGGTTCACGCGTACACCCTCAATGGTGGCTAGTCACGCCTGCGGCCACGGTTTGCAGGCGGGCGCAAGTATAGCGGTAAGCCTGTCACTCTGAAACAACCCCAAAGTCGCAAGGGTCTTGTTTGTCATGACAGCCCAACAAGCGGGCGCCTTGGCCACGCGGGCCTGGCGCCTCTCGGTCTAGAAATTGGCCGGTGTGGCTGCGCTGATCAGTCGCGCCGGCACGTCGAACGGATTACGGAAACGGTGCGGCTTGGTGCTGTCGAAATAATAGCTGTCGCCGGCTTCGAGCACGAAGGTTTCGACGCCAACCACCAATTCCAGCCGCCCTTCCACCAGGATCCCGGTTTCCTCGCCCTCATGGGTGAGCATCTCTTCACCGGTATCGGCACCCGGTGGATAGATTTCATTGAGGAAGGCAATCGCCCGGCTCGGGTGTGCCCTGCCCACCAGCTTCATGGTCACGGCGCCGTCGGAGATGTCGATCAGTTCGTTGGCTTTGTAGACGATCTGGGTCGGTTTCTCCTGGAGGATCTCTTCGGAGAAAAATTCGACCATGGACATGGGAATCCCGCCAAGGACCTTACGCAGCGAGCTGATCGAGGGGCTGACGCTGTTCTTCTCGATCATCGAAATAGTGCTGTTGGTGACGCCCGCGCGCTTGGCGAGTTCACGCTGGGAAAGGCCTTTGAGTTTACGAATGGATTGCAGTCGTTCACCGACGTCCAATGCTGGAGCCTCCAGGGAATCAGGTTGTGTGGAAAGTGAGCGTTATCATGGCGACAGCGTTCAGTATTTACAACACTTTGACCCGAATCCCGTGCGGTGAAGCGACTTTCGGTAGGCGGCGCTTCGTGTCAGGCCCCGGAATAGAGCCGTGGCACCCGCCGCAGATTGCAGAAAATCTGATAAGGAATCGTGTCGGCGGCCTTGGCGACATCGCTGGCGAGGATGTGCTTGCCCCACAATTCCACGGTCGAGCCGAGCCCGGCCTGGGGGATATGGGTCAAGTCGACAGCCAGCATGTCCATCGACACCCGGCCCACCAACTGGCTGCGCTGCCCCTCCACCAGCACCGGCGTACCGGTGGGGGCCTGGCGTGGGTAGCCGTCGGCATAACCCATGGCGACCACGCCCACCCGGGCCGGTTGCGTGGTCACGAAGCGAGCGCCATAGCCCACCGGCTCGCCGGCAGGCAATTCGCGCACGCTGATGATCTTCGATTCCAGGGTCATCACCGGTTGCAAGCGCGAGGCGACAGCGTTGGGCTCATCAAAAGGCGTGGCCCCGTAGAGCATGATGCCCGGGCGCACCCAGTCGCTGGGTATCTGCGGCCAGCCTAGCACCGCCGGTGAATTGCGCAGGCTGATCGGCGCCACCAGGCCCTGGCGGGCTTTGTCGAAGATCGCCAACTGCTCGGTACTGCTGGGATCGTGCAGTTCATCGGCACGGGCGAAGTGGCTCATCAACACAATCTTCCCCACTTTGCCGCTGGCGAGCAGGCGGCGGTAGGCCGCCTGGTAATCAGCCGGATGCAGGCCGACCCGGTGCATGCCGGAATCGAGCTTGAGCCAGACGGTGATTGGCTGGCTCAGAGGGGCTTTTTCAATCGCTTCAAGCTGCCACAACGAATGCACCACGCACCAGAAATCGTGCTCGACGATCAGTGGCAACTCATCGGCTTCGAAGAACCCTTCCAACAGCAGGATCGGCCCACGAATCCCGCCGGCCCGCAATTCCAGGGCCTCTTCGATGCAGGCCACGGCAAACCCGTCCGCCATGTCCTGCAGCGCCTCGGCGCAACGCACCGCGCCGTGCCCGTAGGCATCGGCCTTGATCACCGCAAGGGCTTTGGCCCCCGTGACTTCGCGAGCCAATTGGTAGTTGTGACGCAGGGCTTGGAGATCGATCAGGGCACGGGCAGGACGCATGGCGGCAGGCTTCTAGGCGGTCATCAATAAAAAACCGGCGCGGGCTGACGGCATGAACCGCCCGCAGCGCCGGAAGAGGGATCGTTTCGGCCGGGGATTAAGGCAGCGCGGCCACGACGGACAGCTCCACCAGAATCTCCGGTTCACACAGCTTGGCCTCAACCGTGGCACGGGCCGGGGCGGCGCCTTTGGGCAACCATTGGTCCCAGACGGCATTCATGCCTGCGAAATGGGCCTCGATGTCCTTCAGGTAGATCGTCACCGATAACAGCCGCGTCTTGTCAGTCCCGGACAGGTCCAGCAAGCGTTCGATATTGGCCAGGCATTCGCGGGTCTGCTGCTCAATACCGGCGTTCATGTCGTCGCCGACCTGCCCGGCCAGGTAAACGGTGCCGTTGTGCACGACAACCTGGCTCATGCGGTCATTGGTGAGCTGGCGCTGGATTGACATGTTTTGCAGACTCCTGGGGTTTGCTGCCGTAACGGGAAATATCGAGGCCTTCGGCGCTGATCTGAGGCTTTTTCTTTGCCATCAGGTCAGCCAACAGGCGACCGGAACCACAAGCCATGGTCCACCCGAGGGTACCGTGGCCGGTGTTCAGGAACAGATTCTTGAACGGCGTGGCGCCTACGATTGGCGTGCCGTCCGGGGTCGTCGGACGCAAGCCGGTCCAGAAACTGGCCTGGGCCAGGTCGCCGCCCTGAGGATAAAGGTCGTTGACGATCATCTCCAGGGTTTCGCGCCGACGTGGGTTCAGCGAGAGGTCAAAACCGGCAATTTCAGCCATGCCGCCCACCCGAATGCGATTGTCGAAGCGGGTGATCGCGACCTTGTAGGTTTCGTCGAGAATGGTCGAGGTCGGTGCCATGGCCGGGTTGGTGATCGGCACGGTCAGGGAGTAACCCTTGAGCGGATACACCGGTGCACGGATCCCGAGGGGCTTGAGCAGTTGTGGCGAATAGCTGCCCAGGGCGAGCACATAACGGTCGGCGGTTTCCAGCTTGCCGTCGCTCCAGACGCCGTTGATGCGATCACCGGCGAAGTCCAGCCGTTGGATGTCCTGGCCGAAGCGGAATTGCACGCCCAGCTTCACCGCCATTTCTGCCAGGCGCGTGGTAAACATCTGGCAGTCGCCAGTCTGGTCGTTGGGCAAGCGCAAGGCACCCGCCAGGATGTCGGTGACGTTGGCCAGGGCCGGTTCGACCCGGGCGATGCCTTCGCGGTCGAGTACTTCGAACGGTACGCCGGACTCTTTCAACACGGCGATGTCTTTCGCCGCGCCATCGAGCTGGGCCTGGGTGCGGAACAGCTGCGTAGTCCCGAGGCTACGGCCTTCGTAGGCGATGCCGGTTTCGGCGCGCAGTTCGTCGAGGCAGTCACGGCTGTACTCGGACAGGCGGACCATGCGCTCCTTGTTGATTGCGTAGCGGTTGGCGGTGCAATTGCGCAGCATCTGCGCCATCCACAGGTATTGATCGATGTCGGCAGTGGCCTTGATCGCCAGTGGCGCATGGCGTTGCAGCAGCCATTTGATGGCCTTGAGCGGCACGCCCGGCGCGGCCCACGGCGAGGCATAACCCGGCGACACCTGACCGGCATTGGCGAAACTGGTTTCCATGGCAGGTGCTGGCTGACGGTCGACCACCACCACTTCAAACCCGGCACGAGCCAGGTAATAAGCACTGACGGTACCGATGACGCCGCTACCCAAGACCAGAACGCGCATGTTGATGCCCTCATCGCGGATAACCGCTGACGTTTGTTGTACATAGCTTTGATGGGCGCAGTGTAAAAAAGATCAGCCAGTGCTTTTCACTATATAAACACCTATATTTGGCGAGAATTCTCGGCAAAACCCCTTTTCATGGAGGCGCATCACCTGTGCGTACCAACACCCAGACCAAACGCGAGTTGGACAAGATCGACCGCAACATCCTGCGGATCCTCCAGGCGGACGGACGGATTTCCTTCACCGAGCTGGGGGAAAAGGTCGGTCTCTCCACCACGCCCTGTACCGAGCGGGTACGGCGCCTGGAGCGCGAAGGGATCATCATGGGCTACAACGCCCGGCTCAACCCGCAGCACTTGAAGGGCAGCCTGCTGGTGTTTGTCGAGATCAGCCTCGACTACAAATCCGGCGACACCTTTGAAGAATTCCGACGCGCCGTGCTGAAATTGCCTCACGTGCTGGAATGTCACCTGGTGTCAGGGGATTTCGACTACCTGGTGAAAGCACGGATTTCCGAGATGGCCTCGTACCGCAAACTGTTGGGGGACATCCTGCTCAAGTTGCCCCACGTGCGCGAATCCAAGAGCTACATCGTGATGGAAGAAGTGAAGGAGAGCTTGAACCTGCCGATTCCGGATTGAGCCTGGCTCAAGGCAATGGTTGCCTGGAGGACCGCTTTCGCGAGCAAGCTCGCTCCCACATCGTGCGGTGGTGATTACCCTCTTGTGGACAACGGAGTTCCATTGTGGGAGCGAGCCTGCTCGCGAAAGGCGCGACTCGGTATGCCAGACCGCTAGACCAACACCTGCCGAGTGCTGGCCATGTACTCATGAATCTGCTTCTCCACCCGCGGATGAATCAGTTCCACCGGCCGCCGGCCATTGGGACACGGCAAGGTCGCCGTGGTGCCGAACAGCCGACAGATCAGCGGACGTTCGTCATAGACCGTGCAACCGTTGGGCCCCAGGTGCACGCAGTCGAGCGCTTCCATGGCCGCATCCTGTTCGGCGCGGGTCTTGCGAGGCAAGCGGGCCATCTCCTCGGGCGAGGTGGTGACCGGACCGCAGCAGTCATGGCAGCCCGGTACGCACTCGAACGAGGGAATCTGCTGGCGTAGCGTGCGAATTTTTTGACTGTTGCAGCTCATCGAGACGGTTACCGAGAAGGACTATCCGGGATTCTGCCTTAAAAGCCGCGGACCAGACAGCGCCAACCGACCGGTGTTGCCCGAGGAGGAATCCCCGGCTTATGCTCCGTAAAATTTCTCAAACAGAACAATCAGGATTACGCACATGAACGCCCGTGTTCAGCAACCTGTCCCGAACCACGCGCACGCCGCCTCTTACTACGCCGCCAGCAGCCTGCCGCAACCGGACCATCCGGTGTTGCAGGGGGAGTTGCGGGTGGACGTCTGCGTCGTCGGCGGCGGGTTCTCCGGGTTGAACACGGCGATCGAACTGGCTGAACGCGGCATGAGCGTGGCGCTGCTGGAGGCGCACCGGATCGGCTGGGGCGCCAGCGGGCGCAACGGCGGCCAATTGATCCGCGGCGTCGGCCATGGCCTCGACCAGTTCGCGTCCATCATCGGCACCGACGGTGTGCGCCAGATGAAGCTCATGGGCCTTGAGGCGGTGGAAATCGTTCGGCAGCGGGTCGAGCGCTTCCAGATTCCTTGCGACCTTACCTGGGGTTACTGTGACCTCGCCAACAAACCCGGCGACCTGGAAGGCTTCGCCGAAGACGCCGAAGAACTGCGCAGCCTCGGATATCGCCACCCGACCCGGCTGCTGCAAGCCGACGAAATGCACAGCGTCGTAGGCTCGGATCGCTACGTCGGCGGATTGATCGACATGGGCTCGGGCCATCTGCATCCCCTTAACCTGGCCTTGGGCGAAGCCGCCGCCGCGCAGCAACTGGGGGTCCGGCTGTTCGAACAATCGGCGGTCACGCGTATCGACTACGGCCCTGAAGTGAAGGTGCATACCCAACAGGGCTCGGTCCACGCCAAGACACTGGTCCTGGGCTGCAACGCCTACCTCAACGGACTCAACCCGCAACTCGGCGGTAAAGTGTTGCCGGCCGGCAGCTACATCATCGCCACTGAACCCTTGAGCCAGGCGCAGGCACAGGCGTTGTTGCCGCAGAACATGGCGGTCTGCGACCAACGGGTGGCATTGGATTACTACCGGCTTTCGGCCGATCGTCGCTTGTTGTTCGGCGGGGCCTGTCACTATTCCGGCCGCGACCCGCAGGACATTGGCGCCTACATGCGTCCGAAGATGCTCAAGGTGTTCCCGCAGTTGGCAGGCGTGAAAATCGACTATCAATGGGGCGGGATGATTGGCATCGGTGCCAACCGCTTGCCGCAGATCGGCCGGCTCAAGGCCCAACCCAATGTGTATTACGCCCAAGCCTATTCCGGCCACGGCGTGAACGCCACGCACCTGGCTGGCATATTGTTGGCCGAAGCCATCAGCGGGCAGCAGAGCAGCGGTTTCGACCTGTTCGCCCAGGTCCCGCACATGACCTTCCCGGGTGGCAAGCATTTGCGCTCACCGTTGTTGGCGTTGGGGATGTTGTGGCATCGGTTGAAAGAGTTGGTTTGACCCCTGAATACCAACCAGTGGGACCAGACACCTATCAATGTGGCGAGGGGATTTATCCCCGCTGGGGCGCGAAGCGGCCCTAAAACCTGACAACCGGGCGTGTCAGGTAGATGGCCTTGGGGCTGCTTCGCAGCCCAGCGGGGATAAATCCCTTCGCCACAGGTCCTGCGCGCTTCAAAGCCGCCAGAACGGCTTCAGCCCCTCCTCCCGCGCCTGCTCTCGGCTCAGCCCGACGTCACGCAACTGTTCGGGTGTAAGTTCCAACAAGGCCTTGCGTGTATGCAGACGATGCCAGAACAGGCCCCAGCGGCTCAGGCCGGACGGTGCATTGCGCAATGTTGCGCTGCGCAGCCCTTTCTCTTGCCCTGCCGCCAGTTCCTGACTGTGTAACGTCAGCCGCACATCGCTCAAGCCGTTCATTTTGATCGCTCCTGTTTACTTGGGTAGCCAGAGGTTTCATGATGCGCGGACGGCTAAAAGCAATACAGATTCAACCCAATTCTTTTATAAGCATACAGATTTGGTATTTCCGGCACTGAATCGTCATTTTCCAACCCAACTGTATCGGTTGCAGTTGTTCATCTCATCGGGAGCGCACCATGACCCTCTATGTGAACCTCGCCGAACTGCTCGGCACCCGCATCGAACAGGGCTTCTACCGTCCTGGCGACCGGCTGCCTTCTGTACGGGCATTGAGCACGGAGCATGGGGTCAGCTTGAGTACGGTGCAGCAGGCCTATCGCGTGCTGGAGGACAGCGGGCTGGCGATGCCGAGACCCAAGTCAGGTTATTTCGTGCCCGTGAGCCGCGAACTGCCGGACCTGCCGGTGATTGGCCGCCCGGCCCAGCGTCCCGTGGACATTTCACAGTGGGACCAGGTGCTGGAACTGATACGCGCCGTACCGCGCCCGGACGTGGTGCAACTGGGCCGAGGCATGCCGGATATCCATTCACCGACCATGAAACCGCTGCTACGCAGCCTGGCGCAGATCAGCCGCCGACAAGACATGCCGGGCCTGTATTACGACAACATCTACGGCAACCTCGCATTGCGCGAGCAGATCGCCCGGCTGTCGCTGGACGCCGGCTGCCAATTGGGCCCCAATGACCTGATCGTCACCACCGGCTGTCACGAAGCCCTGTCGGTCAGCATCCGCGCCACCTGCGAACAAGGCGATATCGTCGCGGTGGACTCACCCAGCTTTCACGGGGCCATGCAAACCCTCAAGGGCCTGGGCATGAAAGCCCTGGAAATCCCCACCGACCCGCTTACCGGCATCAGCCTGGATGCGCTGGAACTGGCCCTGGAGCAATGGCCCATCAAGGCCATACAGTTGACGCCCAGCTGCAACAACCCACTGGGCTACATCATGCCCGACGCCAATAAACGCGCGCTGCTGAACCTGGCGCAACGCTTCGACGTGGCGATTATTGAAGATGACGTGTATGGGGAATTGGCCTACACCTACCCTCGCCCACGCACCATCAAGTCGTTCGATGAAGACGGCCGCGTCTTACTCTGCAGTTCGTTTTCCAAGACCCTGGCGCCTGGCCTGCGCATTGGTTGGGTCGCGCCAGGCCGGTATCTGGAGCGGGTGCTGCACATGAAATACATCAGCACCGGCTCTACCGCGCCACAGCCGCAGATCGCCATTGCCGAGTTTCTCAAGGCTGGGCATTTCGAACCCCATTTGCGGCGGATGCGCACGCAATACCAGCGCAATCGCGACGTGATGATTGACTGGGTCAGCCGCTATTTTCCAGCGGGTACCCGTGCCAGCCGCCCGCGGGGCAGTTTCATGCTGTGGGTGGAACTGCCCGACGGCTTCGATACGCTGAAGCTCAATCGGGTCCTGCTGGACCAAGGCGTGCAGGTCGCCGTCGGCAGCATCTTTTCGGCATCGGGCAAGTACCGCAACTGCCTGCGGATGTACTACGCTGCCAAGCCAACGGCCCAGATCGAAGAGGCTGTGCGCAAGGTCGGAGCGGCCGCCATCGCACTGTTGAACGAAACCCAGCGCGATGTCGTCTGAACGTTAACCAGGGAAGCAGCACCCAACAGCCGATCACTACCAACAAGCGGAACGATCCTACGTGAGATCCAGACCGATCCTGCCTGCGTTGCTGTTAGTCGCCTCACTGCTGAGCGGCTGCGCCGGTCTTGATGTCACCCGTGAGCCCTCCCAGGCCTTGCCCGCCGCCGAATCCTCGTTCGGCCGCTCGGTCCAGGCCCAGGCCGCGCCCCACGAAGGACGCTCGGGCTTTCGGCTGCTATCGGACAGCACCGAGGCCTTCACCGCCCGAGCCGAGCTGATTCGCAACGCCCAAGGCAGCCTGGATTTGCAGTACTACATCGTCCACGACGGCATCAGTACGCGCATGCTGGTGGATGAATTGCTCAAGGCCGCCGACCGGGGCGTGCGCGTGCGGATCCTGCTGGACGACACCACCAGCGATGGCCTCGACCAGATCATCGCGACCCTTGCCGCTCACCCACAGATCCAGATCCGCCTGTTCAATCCGCTGCACCTCGGACGCGCTACCGGCGTGACCCGCGGCCTCGGGCGCCTGTTCAACCTGTCGCTGCAACACCGGCGGATGCACAACAAGCTGTGGCTGGCCGACAACAGCATGGCCATCGTTGGCGGCCGCAACCTGGGCGATGAGTATTTCGACGCCGAACCCAACCTGAACTTCACCGACATCGACCTGCTCGGCGTCGGTCCGGTGGCCGAACAATTGGGGCACAGTTTCGACCAGTACTGGAACAGCGCCCTGAGCAAACCTATCGAACAGTTCCTGTCCCACCGCCCCACGCCCAAGGACCTGGCCAACAGTCGGCTGCGCCTGCAAGAGTCGCTGGAGCAGACCCACAAGGAAAACCACGCGCTTTACCAGCAATTGACTGCCTACAAGACCCAACCGCGCCTGGATACGTGGCGTGACCAGTTGATCTGGGCCTGGAACCAGGCGCTGTGGGACGCGCCCAGTAAAGTGCTGGCCAAGGGTGAACCGGACCCGCAGCTATTGCTGACCACCCAACTGGCCCCCGAGCTGACGGGCGTCAGCAAAGAACTGATCATGATTTCCGCCTACTTCGTCCCCGGCCAGCCAGGCCTGGTGTACCTGACCAGTCGCGCCGATGCCGGTGTGTCGGTGAGCCTGCTGACCAATTCCCTGGAAGCCACCGACGTGCCCGCCGTGCACGGCGGCTACGCGCCGTACCGCAAGGCCCTGCTGCAACATGGCGTGCGCCTGTTCGAGTTGCGACGGCAACCGGGCGACACCGGCGGCAGCGCTCACTTGTTCTACAGCAAGTCCTACGGCGAATCGGACTCCAGCCTGCACAGCAAGGCGATCATCTTCGACCAGCAGAAGTCGTTCATCGGCTCGTTCAATTTCGACCCGCGCTCGGTACTGTGGAACACCGAAGTCGGCGTGCTGGTGGACAGCCCTGAACTCGCCGGACAAGTCCGTGAGCTGGCCTTGCAAGGCATGGCGCCGGCTTTGAGCTACCAGGCGAGGCTGGAAGATGGAACGCTTGTGTGGACCACCGAAGACAATGGCCAGACCCACGACCTGGCCCGCGAACCGGGCAGTTGGTGGCGCCGGTTCAATGCCTGGTTCAGCACGACGATCGGACTGGAGCGGATGCTTTAGAGGCGGACACGGCGCTTTTGTGGCGAGGGAGCTTGCTCCCGCTGGACTGCGAAGCAGTCCCGGCTTTGGGTTGCTGCGCAACCGAGCGGGAGCAAGCTCCCTCGCCACAAAAGCCCCCTTGCTAAAGGGTTTCGGGATATTCAGGCAGCCTGCGTGCTCCCAAACGCCCCCTGGCGAAACAGCAGGATCACCAGCCCGAACGCCCCCGCCGCCATGAACAAAGGCAGCGCATGGCCGCTGATCCATTGGCTGCCCGCCCCCGCCACCAGCGGGCCGACCAGGCAACCGAGCCCCCACAGTTGCGCGACATGGGCGTTGGCCCGCACCAGCGCATCGTCACGGTAACGCTCGCCGATCAGGATCAGCGACAACGTGAACAAACCGCCCGCGCTGGCGCCGAACAGCACCCACAACGGCCAGATCAGCAGGGTATCGATCAGCAGCGGAACCGCCAGGCTCGATAACATCAATGCCACCGCACATCCCGTCAACAGAGCCCGGCGAGATACACGATCGGCCAGGGCACCGATGGGCAACTGCAGCAAGGCATCGCCGACCACCACGGTGCTGACCATCGCCAGCGCGATGTCAGCCGTGAAACCCTGGCGCAGGCAATACACCGGCAGCAAGGTGAGGATCATCGCCTCGAACGCAGCGAACAACGAGACCGCCCAGGCAATCGCTGGCAAGCCACGGCAGAACGTCCACAAATCACTGAACGTGACGTTGCCGGCCTCACTACTGGGCGCACCGCTGCGGCCCAGCAACAACAAAGGTGCGACCAACAGCAGACCGACGCCCCCCCAGAACCCGTAGTCATGATCGGTCCCCAGCGCGCCCAACAGCAGCGGGCCGGACAACTGGCTCAGGGCGTAGCTGCTGCCGTACAGCGCCACCAGCCGTCCACGCCATTTTTCAATGACCAATTGATTGATCCAGCTTTCACCCAGGATGAACACCAAGGTCAGGACTACGCCGATCATCAGGCGCAACAGCAACCAGACTGTATAACTGGGCAGCAGCGCCAGGAGCCCGATGGACACTGCCCCGCCCCATAGGCACAGGCGCATCAACGCCGCCGTGCCGAACCGCGCCGCCAGACGGCTCGACACCTTGGCCCCGAGCAACACCCCCACGGCCGGCATCGCAGCCATCACGCCAATGGCGAACGAGCCATAACCCCAACCCTCCAGGCGCAGCGATACCAGCGGCATGCTCACGCCCAAGGCCAGGCCGACGCTCAGGACAGACGCCAACACGGCGAAATAGGTTGCCCAACGCATTTCCACGCTCCTGTGGAGGGTTATCGAATTCAGCCATCACTCAAAACACTGTGGGAGCGAGCTTGCTTGCGATGGCGGTTTAACATTCAACAACGTCGTCGACTGTCAGGCCGCTATCGCGAGCAAGCTCGCTCCCACAGGAAATCTGATGTGAGCACCACATCTTGTGCCCGATGCAACATCCGTGTGGGAGCGAGCTTGCTCGCGAAGGCGGAGAGCCAGTCAACTTAGCCGTTGAATGTTAAACCGCTTTTGCGAGCAAGCCCGCTCCCACAAAGGAATCAGCGCTGCATGGAGCCCCGGACAGGATCCGGGGCCGCCCGTGTCAGAGCTTGATCCAGGTCGACTTCAGCTCGGTGTATTTGTCGAACGCATGCAGCGACTTGTCGCGACCGTTGCCCGACTGCTTGAAGCCACCGAACGGTGCGGTCATGTCGCCGCCGTCGTACTGGTTAACCCATACGCTGCCGGCGCGCAGGGCCTTGGCGGTCAGGTGAGCCTTGGAGATGTCTTTGGTCCATACCGCTGCAGCCAGGCCATACGGCGTGTCGTTGGCGATTTCAATGGCCTGCTCGGCGGTGTCGAAGGCGATGACCGACAACACCGGGCCGAAAATCTCTTCCTGAGCGATCTTCATGGCATTGCTCACGCCGTCAAAAATCGTCGGTTCGACATAAGTGCCGCCGGTTTCTTCAAGGATGCGCTTGCCACCGGCCACCAGTTTGGCGCCGTCGCTGTGACCGGCCTCGATGTAGGACAGCACCGTGTTCATCTGCTGGGTATCCACCAGGGCGCCGACGTTGGTCGCCGGGTCCAGGGGGTTGCCCGGTTTCCAGCCCTTGAGGGCTTCGATCACCAGCGGCAGGAACGTGTCCTTGATGGAACGCTCCACCAACAGCCGCGAGCCGGCGGTACAGACTTCGCCCTGGTTGAAGGCGATGGCGCTGGCAGCGGATTCGGCCGCGGCCTGCAGGTCCGGAGCATCGGCGAACACGATGTTCGGGCTCTTGCCGCCGGCCTCCAGCCAGATGCGCTTCATGTTGGATTCACCGGAATAGATCATCAATTGCTTGGCGATCTTGGTCGAGCCAGTGAACACCAGCGTATCGACGTCCATATGCAGGGCCAGGGCCTTGCCGACGGTGTGGCCGTAGCCTGGCAGCACGTTCAGCACGCCTTTCGGAATGCCGGCCTCAATCGCCAGCGCGGCGATGCGGATGGCGGTCAGCGGGGATTTTTCCGACGGCTTGAGCACCACCGAGTTACCGGTGGACAACGCCGGGCCGAGCTTCCAGCAGGCCATCATCAGCGGGAAGTTCCAAGGCACGATCGCGCCCACGACACCCACCGGCTCACGGGTCACCAGGCCCAGTTGATCGTGCGGCGTGGCGGCCACTTCATCGTAGAGCTTGTCGATGGCTTCACCGCTCCAGCTCAACGCTTGGGCCGCGCCGGGCACGTCGATGTTCAGCGAGTCGCTGATCGGCTTGCCCATGTCGAGGGTTTCAAGCAGGGCCAGTTCTTCGGCATGCTGCTTGAGCAGGCCGGCGAAACGAATCATGGTGGTTTTGCGCTTGCTTGGTGCCAGGCGCGACCAGACGCCGGAGTTGAAGGTGGCGCGGGCATTCTCGACGGCACGCTGGGCGTCGGCCACGTCGCAGCTGGCGATCTTGCCCAGCAGGCGGCCATCGACCGGACTGAGGCTATCGAAGGTTTCGCCGGACACCGCATCGGTGTACTCACCGTTGATGAAGGCGCGGCCTTCAATTTTCAGGTCGCGGGCGCGTTGTTCCCAATCGGCACGAGTCAGGGTGGTCATGCGTGTGTCCTCCTCTTATTGAGTACGAACGCCGCGCAATGCGCAGCGCTCAAAAGAATTCCGCCCGGCCAGCCTGCTTTCGGCGCTGTTCGGCGCTGCAATTGGTACGGGGCACCCGCCACCCTAAACCAGCGGCTGGTCATGTTTCAATATATTTGACACAACGGTGGCAAACGGCCTTGCGATGTTCGTTTTAATAAACATAGACTCGAGGCCTTTCCAAGCGATCACTGGGGATCACCCGCATGAGCATTCAGGACATCGTCGACTTCAGCCAGGCCAATACCACCGCCGAACGTTATCGCCCGGACCCGGCCAAGGTGTTCAAGGGCGATCCCGAACAAGCCGTATTCAACCACTACAGCAGCCCCTGTGGGCAAATGAACGCTGGCGTGTGGGAAGGCGCCGTTGGCCAGTGGACGGTCAACTACACCGAGCATGAATACTGCGAGATCGTCCAGGGCGTTTCCGTGCTGCGGGACAACGATGGCAACGCCAAGACCCTGCGAGCCGGCGACCGTTTCGTGATTCCAGCGGGGTTCAAGGGTACTTGGGAAGTGCTGGAACCGTGCCGCAAGATTTATGTGGTGTTCGAGCAGAAGGTTTGAGGATTTGTATGGCCCGGGCCGGCCTCATCGCGCGCAGGCGCGCTCCCACAGGGACCTGGGGCGTCATAAGGTCCAGTGTGGAAGCGAGCTTGCTCGCGATGAGGTCCTGACGAAGGCAACAAAAAAGGCCCGTATCTCGCGATACGGGCCTTTTTTGTAAGAGGGAAAAATCAATTACTTGATTTTGCCTTCCTTGTAGATCACGTGCTTGCGAACAACCGGATCATATTTCTTGATCTCGATTTTGTCCGGGGTAGTACGCTTGTTCTTGTCGGTAGTGTAGAAGTGACCAGTACCGGCGCTCGAGATCAAACGAATCAATTCACGCATGATTAGCTCCCTTAAACCTTGCCATCGCGACGAAGTTCGGCCAGCACGACACTGATGCCACGCTTGTCGATGATGCGCATGCCCTTGGCAGATACGCGCAGACGCACAAAACGTTTCTCTTCTTCAACCCAGAAGCGGTGATGCTGCAGGTTCGGCAGGAAACGACGACGGGGTTTGTTGTTTGCGTGGGAAATGTTATTCCCAGTCACCGGACCCTTACCGGTAACTTGACAGACTCTCGACATGCCTCAGCCCTCTAAAACCACATGCCCAACCCGGCATGGGTTGGCCGCTTAATCTCTCAGTCATTTGGCGCCAGGCGCCGCGTTTCTTTAAGGGTCTTACCGGCTACACCTACAGTGAAGGAACCGGGCCCCTAGAAAAGAGCGCTGCTTTATACCAGAAAGACCACAGTGCAACAACAGCCGATGTGATTTGTCTTCCTGGAGAATCATCGGCCAACCGCCCGGGACGGCGGGGACAGAGGCTGGCACGGCCCCTTACCGCTCGTCGCTGCACGCAGGTTTTTTTCACTTGCGACAGGTTCGGGCCACTCAAACGTCGTCGCAGGGTGCCGGAAAATGCAAAAAGGGGATAGTCATTTGGCAGCGAGCCCACTAGGGTAGGCCTTTTCCAGACTGCACTCGCAGATGGGCCTTCGACTTGCACAGGAAACCGACCATGCGCCTCGCTGCCCTACCATTGTTGCTCGCCCCTCTGCTGATCACCCCGCAGGCCTTCGCCGCCGCCCTGAGCGTCTGCACCGAAGCCAGCCCGGAAGGGTTCGATGTCGTCCAGTACAACTCCCTGACCACCACCAATGCCTCCGCCGACGTGCTGATGAACCGCCTGGTGGATTTCGACACCGCCAGCGGCAAAGTAGTCCCCAGCCTGGCCGAGCGCTGGGAAGTCTCCACCGATGGCCTGACCTACGTGTTCAAGCTGCGGCCGCAGGTCAAGTTCCACCGCACCGATTACTTCACCCCGCGCCGCGACCTGACTGCCGAGGACGTGAAGTTCAGCTTCGAACGCATGCTCGATCCAGCGAACCCGTGGCACAAGGTCGCGCAAAGCGGCTTCCCCCACGCCCAGTCCATGCAGTTGCCGGCGCTGATCAAGAAAATCGACGCCCTGGATCCGCTGACCGTGCGCTTTACCCTCGATCACGCCGACTCGACCTTCCTGGCGACGTTGAGCATGGGTTTTGCCTCCATCTATTCGGCCGAATACGCCGACCAGTTGATGCAGGCCGGCACGCCGGAAAAACTCAACAACCAGCCGGTCGGCACCGGCCCGTTCATTTTCAGCCGATTCCAGAAGGACGCCTCGATTCGCTATAAGGCCAACGACGCCTATTTCGGCGGCAAGCCCCAGGTGGATCCGTTGATTTTCGCCATCACGCCGGACGCCAACGTGCGCCTGCAGAACCTGCGCCGCAACGAATGCCAGATCGCCCGGTCGCCCAAGCCGCTGGATGTGCAGGCCGCCCGGCAGGAATCGACCCTGAGCGTGGCCCAGACCGAGGCCTTCATGACCGCGTTCCTGGCGATCCACAGCCAGCATCCGCCCCTGGACAAGCCTGAGGTACGGCAAGCCATCAACCTGGCCTTCGACAAGGCCAGCTACCTCAAGACCGTCTTCGAAGGCACCGCCGAAGCCGCCAATGGCCCTTACCCACCGAACACCTGGAGCTATGCCACGCACTTGCCGGGCTACGCCCACGACCCCGCCAAGGCCCGCGACTTGCTGGCCAAGGCCGGCTTGAAGGAAGGCTTCAAGACCACCATCTGGACCCGCCCTTCCGGCAGCCTGCTCAATCCCAACCCGAGCCTTGGCGCACAGTTGCTGCAATCGGACCTGGCGGAAATCGGCATCCAGGCGGAAATCCGCGTGATCGAATGGGGCGAACTGATCCGCCGCGCCAAGGCCGGCGAGCATGACCTGCTGTTCATGGGCTGGGCCGGCGACAACGGCGACCCGGACAACTTCCTCACGCCGCAGTTTTCCTGCGCGGCGGTGAAGTCCGGGACCAACTTCGCCCGCTACTGCAACCCGGATCTGGACAAACTGTTCAGCGCCGGCAAGACCACCGGCGAACAAGGCGTGCGCGCCAAGCTCTACGAACAGGCCCAGGCCCAGATCCAGCAGCAGGCCCTGTGGCTGCCCCTGGCCCATCCCACTGCCTTCGCGCTTACCCGCAAGGATGTGCAGGGTTATGCGGTGAGCCCGTTTGGGCGGCAGGACTACTCCAAGGTCAGCCTCAAGTAACCCCAGCCCACGGACATTTGAAGTTGCAATGGTCCCTGTGGGAGCGAGCTTGCTCGCGAGAGCGGCGCATCAGACACATCAATGCTGGCTGACCGACCGCTATCGCGAGCAAGCTCGCTCCCACAAAGGGCCTCGCTTCGTCAGACCCGGCCTACATCCACCCCCACTCCGCCATCGACAACGGCTCGCCATCGCCAACGATGAAATGGTCGAGCACCCGCACATCGATCAACTCCAGGGCCTCCTGGAGACGCTCAGTGAGCACACGGTCGGCCTGGCTGGGCTCGGCGTTGCCGGAGGGGTGGTTGTGGCACAGGATCAACGCAGCGGCGTTATGGGCCAGGGCGCGCTTGACCACCTGCCGGGGATGGACACTGGCGCTGTCGATAGAACCGCGAAACAGCGCCTCGAAGGTCAGCACCTGGTGCTTGGAATTGAGAAACAGGCAACCGAACACCTCGTGGGGCTCGTGGCGCAGCATGGACTTGAGGTATTCACGCACCGCGAATGGGCTTTCCAGTGAAGTCTTTTCCCGTGCCCGCTCAGCCAAATGCCGCCGACTCATTTCCTGGGCCGCCTGCAACTGGGCAAACTTCGCCGGCCCGAGCCCCATATGATTGCTGAATGTAATCTGATCGGCTTCAAGCAGCGCGCGCAGGCTGCCAAATTGAATCAACAGTTGTCGCGCCAGATCCACCGCGCTTTTGCCGGACACGCCGGTGCGTAAAAAAATCGCCAGCAGCTCGGCGTCCGAAAGACTCCCCGCCCCCAGCGCCAATAACCTCTCCCGCGGTCGCTCGGCCGCGGGCCAGTCACGAATACTCATGGCATCTCCCTGATTGTGGGCGCCGCTGTTCCGTAGCGGTCGCTGTGATATCGTAGCCCATCTTTTTTGCAGGCGATTTGCACCCTGGCAGGCTGCTGCCAAGGGGTTCGCCCTGCACTGACCACTGAAATCGAAAGGCAGGCCTATGCAGCGGCTGTATCGGAAACGCATCGTTCTGGGCGTCGGCGGCGGCATTGCCGCCTACAAGAGCGCCGAGCTGGTTCGCCGACTCATCGACCAGGGCGCGGAAGTACGGGTCGTCATGACCCGTGGCGGCAGTGAGTTCATCACCCCGCTGACCCTGCAAGCCCTGTCCGGGCACCCGGTCCACCTGGATTTGCTCGACCCGGCGGCCGAAGCCGCCATGGGCCATATCGAACTGGCCAAGTGGGCCGACCTGGTGCTGATCGCCCCGGCCACGGCCGACCTGATCGCCCGTTTGGCCCAAGGCATCGCCGACGACCTGCTGACCACCCTGGTGCTCGCCACCGACGCCGTGGTCGCCGTCGCCCCCGCCATGAACCAGGCCATGTGGCGCGACCCGGCCACCCAGGCCAACCTGCAACTGCTGGAAAGCCGCGCCCTGAAAGTCTTCGGCCCAGCCTCCGGCAGCCAGGCCTGCGGCGACGTCGGCATGGGGCGCATGCTCGAGGCTACCGACCTGGCCCAGTGCGCCGCCGATTGCTTCCAGCGCCAGGCCCTGACCGGCAAGCATGTGCTGATCACCGCCGGGCCGACCCAGGAAAACATCGACCCGGTGCGCTACATCACCAACCACAGCTCCGGAAAAATGGGCTTCGCCCTGGCCGAAGCCGCCGTCGAAGCCGGCGCCCGGGTGACGCTGATCACAGGTCCCGTGCACCTGCCGACCCCGGACCGGGTCACGCGCATCGACGTGGTCAGCGCCCGGGACATGCTCGCGGCCTGCGAAGCGGCCATCCCGTGCGACCTGTTCATCGCCTCGGCTGCGGTAGCGGACTACCGCCCCGAAGTCGTTGCCCCGCAAAAATTGACGAAAGACCCTACAAGCGGCGACGGCCTGCTCCTGCAAATGGTGCGCAACCCGGACATCCTGGCCAGCATCGCCACCCGCCCCGACCGACCCTTCAGTGTCGGCTTCGCCGCCGAGACCGAACACCTGCTCGATTACGCCGCCCGCAAGCTCAAGGACAAGAACCTCGACTTGATCGTCGCCAACGATGTGGCCAACCCGAGCATCGGCTTCAACAGCGAAGAAAACGCCTGCAGCGTGATCGACCGCCAGTTGCACGCCACACTTTTCGCCCAGACCAGCAAGAGCAAGATTGCCCGCCAGCTGATCACTTTCATCGCCGAACGTCTGAACCAGGTTTAATGTCATGCACGCTCTACAAGCCAAGATCCTCGACCCACGCATCGGCAGCGAATTCCCGCTGCCGCAATACGCCACACCAGGCTCCGCCGGCCTCGATCTGCGGGCGATGCTCAAGCAAGACACGATCCTGGAGCCAGGCCAGACCCTGCTGATTCCTACCGGCCTGTCGGTGTACATCGGCGACCCGGGCCTGGCCGCACTGATCCTGCCGCGCTCGGGCCTGGGCCACAAACACGGCATCGTGCTGGGCAACCTGGTGGGCCTGATCGATTCCGACTACCAGGGCGAACTGATGGTGTCGTGCTGGAACCGCGGCCAAACGGCCTTCAATATTGCCGTGGGCGAGCGCATCGCGCAGTTGGTACTGGTGCCGGTGGTCCAGGCCCACTTCGAACTGGTCGACGAATTCGACGAGAGCCAGCGCGGCGCCGGTGGTTTCGGACATTCCGGCAGCCATTGACCGCTCGATTGCGGGCCCGGCGTCCTGCCCGGCCCGTTCATGAAGCTTCTGTTTCAGGACAAAAAATGCGCAATGGCTTTCTGCTAGGTTTCCCATCCGGAATCAATGTATTAGGCGAGCGAGGCCGGGGTACCGCTGTCTCATGGCACTTTCCCACCACGAACTCTCTGTCAAAAACGCCGTCATACCCTTCAGCTTGAGCCTGCCGACACCCAGTGTCGGCCTGTCCAGTCACTTTCCTGATAGAGCGCCCCGCCCATGAACACCCCAGCCGCAATCGCCCCGATCTTCCCTGAAAGCATTTTCCGCGCCTACGACATCCGTGGCGTGGTACCGGAAACCCTCACCGCCGAAACCGCCTACTGGATCGGCCGCGCCATTGGCTCCCAGAGCCTGGCCCAGGGCGAACCGAACGTGTGCGTCGGCCGTGACGGCCGCTTGTCGGGCCCCGAGCTGGTTGAGCAATTGATCAAAGGCGTTGCCGACAGCGGCTGCCACGTCAGCGACGTGGGCCTGGTGCCGACGCCCGCGCTGTATTACGCCGCCAACGTGCTGGCCGGTAAATCCGGGGTGATGCTCACCGGTAGCCACAACCCGTCGAACTACAACGGTTTCAAGATCGTTATCGCCGGCGATACCCTCGCCAACGAGCAGATCCAGGCCCTGCACACCCGCCTCAAGACCAATGACCTGAGCAGCGGCCAGGGCAGCGTGACCAAGGTCGACATTCTCCCGCGCTACAACGACGAGATCGTCAAGGACGTGAAGCTCGCCCGCCGCCTGAAAGTGGTGGTCGATTGCGGCAACGGCGCGGCCGGCGTGATCGCCCCGCAACTGATCGAAGCCCTGAACTGCGAAGTTATCCCGCTGTTCTGCGAAGTCGACGGCAATTTCCCTAATCACCACCCGGACCCGGGCACGCTGGAAAACCTGCAAGACCTGATCGCCAAGGTCAAGGAAACCAACGCCGACCTGGGCCTGGCCTTCGACGGCGATGGCGACCGCGTGGGCGTGGTGACCAATACCGGCAGCGTGGTGTTCCCGGACCGCCTGCTGATGCTGTTTGCCAAGGACGTGGTGGCGCGCAACCCCGATGCCGAGATCATTTTCGACGTGAAATGCACCCGTCGCCTGGTGCCGCTGATCAAGGAATATGGCGGTCGCCCGCTCATGTGGAAAACCGGTCACTCGTTGATCAAGAAGAAAATGAAGCAGAGCGGCGCCCTGCTGGCCGGCGAAATGAGCGGCCACATCTTCTTCAAGGAACGCTGGTTCGGTTTCGACGATGGCATCTACAGCGCCGCGCGCCTGCTGGAGATACTCAGCAAGGAAAAATCCACGGCCGAAGAACTGTTCGCGACCTTCCCGAACGATATTTCTACGCCAGAAATCAATATCCATGTGACCGAAGAGAGCAAATTCAGCATCATTGATGCACTGCACGACGCCCAGTGGGGCGAAGGCGCCGAACTGACCACCATCGACGGTGTGCGGGTCGACTACCCACAAGGCTGGGGCCTGGTCCGCGCCTCCAACACCACGCCGGTGCTGGTGCTGCGTTTCGAAGCCGACAACGAGGCGGAACTGCAGCGCATCAAGGCCGTATTCCACGCCCAACTCAAACGTGTTGCACCTGATCTCCAACTACCGTTTTGATTTTTTGAAGCACTACCGGAGCCCTGAATGACCCTCGAACGCGAAGCCGCCGCCAACACCGCCAAGGTCCTGTCCGAAGCGTTGCCTTATATCCGACGCTACGTCGGCAAGACCCTGGTGATCAAATACGGCGGCAACGCGATGGAAAGCGAGGAGCTCAAGACCGGCTTCGCCCGCGACATCGTGCTGATGAAGGCCGTGGGCATCAACCCGGTGGTGGTCCACGGTGGTGGCCCGCAGATCGGCGACCTGCTCAAGCGCCTGTCGATCGAGAGTCACTTCATCGACGGCATGCGCGTGACCGATGCACAGACCATGGATGTGGTGGAGATGGTCCTTGGCGGCCAGGTCAACAAGGACATCGTCAACCTGATCAACCGCCATGGCGGCAGCGCCATCGGTCTGACGGGCAAGGACGCCGAGCTGATCCGGGCGAAGAAACTCACCGTCACCCGCCAGACCCCGGAGATGACCCAGCCGGAAATCATCGACATCGGTCACGTGGGCGAAGTAGTCGGCATCAACACCGACCTGCTGAACCTGCTGGTCAAGGGCGACTTCATCCCGGTCATCGCACCCATCGGCGTGGGTGCCAACGGTGAGTCGTACAACATCAACGCCGATTTGGTGGCAGGCAAGGTTGCCGAGGCACTGAAAGCTGAAAAGCTGATGCTGCTGACCAACATCGCCGGCCTGATGGACAAGTCGGGCAAGGTCCTGACCGGACTGTCGACCCAGCAGGTCGATGACCTCATCGCCGACGGCACCATCTACGGCGGCATGCTGCCAAAGATTCGTTGCGCGCTGGAAGCGGTACAGGGCGGCGTCGGCAGCTCGCTGATCATCGACGGCCGGGTGCCCAATGCGATCCTGCTGGAGATCTTCACCGACACCGGCGTGGGTACGTTGATCAGCAATCGCAAGCGTCCTTAAGCGATACCTGCAAAAAAAGACCCCGCTCAACCTGGTTGAGCGGGGTCTTTTTTTGCTTTGCTCCCTGTGGGAGCGAGCTTGCTCGCGATGGCAATTCATTATTCAGCATCAATGCTGGCTGACACACCGCTATCGCGAGCAAGCTCGCTCCCACAGGGGGATCGCGCAGGTCTTTTAGCCGCCGAACTGCGCCCGATAAGCCTCAACTGCTGGCAAATGCTGCTTGAGCTGCGGATCATCGGCCAAAAATTCCAGCACCTGGTTCAGCGACACGATGCTGATCACCGGAATACCAAAGTCGCGCTCCACTTCCTGGATCGCCGACAGCTCTCCATTGCCGCGCTCCTGGCGGGTCAGGGCGATCAGCACACCAGCGGCCTTGGCGCCTTCCTGGGAACCGATGATCTGCATCACTTCGCGAATGGCGGTGCCCGCGGTGATCACGTCGTCGATGATCAATACTTCGCCGGCCAGCGGCGCGCCGACAAGGCTGCCGCCTTCGCCGTGGGCCTTGGCTTCCTTGCGGTTGAAGCACCAGGGCAGGTCGCGGTCGTGGTGTTCGGCCAAGGCCACAGCGGTGGTGGCAGCCAGCGGGATGCCTTTGTAGGCCGGGCCAAACAATACGTCGAACGGGATGCCGCTCTCGACGATGGCTGCGGCATAGAACCGGCCCAACTGCGCCAGGGCGGTTCCGCTGTTGAACAGGCCCGCATTGAAGAAGTACGGGCTGGTGCGCCCGGACTTGAGGGTGAATTCACCGAAGCGCAAAACGCCGCGATCGATGGCAAAGCGAATGAAATCGCGCTGATACGCCTGCATGAAAAAAGCCTCAAATACCGCGGATTTAGCTAAATAGGTACACGGCGTGTATCATACACGCACGTGATTTTTGGGGCCATTTATGCGGATCATCAGTGTGAACGTCAATGGTATTCAGGCTGCAGTCGAGCGTGGTTTGCTCAGTTGGCTGCAAGCACAGAATGCCGACGTCATCTGCCTGCAGGACACCCGCGCCTCCGCCTTTGAACTGGACGATGCAGCCTTCCAACTGGATGGTTACTTCCTTTATGCCTGCGATGCCGAAGTCCCCGCCCAGGGTGGCGTGGCTTTGTACTCGCGGCTGCAACCGAAGGCTGTCATCAACGGTCTCGGTTTCGAGACGGCGGACCGCTACGGGCGCTACCTGCAAGCCGATTTCGACAAGGTCAGCATCGCGACCTTGCTGCTCCCTTCGGGGCAGAACGGCGATGAAGATTTGAATCAGAAATTCAAGTTGATGGACGACTTCGCCCGTTACCTTGATAAACAGCGACGCAAACGTCGCGAGTACATTTATTGTGGCTCGCTGTACGTGGCGCAACAGAAGCTGGATATCAAGAACTGGCGCGACAGCCAGCAATCTCCTGGTTTCCTGGCGCCGGAACGGGCCTGGATGGACGAGATCATTGGCAACATGGGTTATGTCGACGCCCTGCGTGAAGTCAGCCGCGAAGGCGACCAATACAGCTGGTGGCCAGACAACGAGCAGGCCGAGATGCTCAACCTCGGCTGGCGTTTCGACTACCAGTTGCTGACGCCCGGGTTGCGCCGCTTCGTACGCAGCGCCCGCCTGCCGCGCCAGCCACGGTTCTCGCAGCATGCGCCGCTGATCGTGGATTACGATTGGACGCTGACCATCTAAGCACCATTCGTACCTACAAAAAACCGACAGCGATGTCGGTTTTTTTGTAGGTGCTGGAAATCAATTGCGAGAGCGAGCTTGCTCGCGATAGCCATGTATCAGTCAACATTCATGTCGAATGTTGCACCGCTATCGCGAGCAAGCTCGCTCCCAAAAAAGCAATGCGCCACTGATCGTTATTTAACCAACCGCCAGGTAAACGGATACCGATACGGTTGCCCTTCATTGGCCTTCACGCCGCCAATGATGGTCAGTACCAGCGCACCGATGGCCACCAGGCCGAACAGGAAGAAGCCGATCACCACGATCATCAGCAGCAGGCTGATCGCCGCGGCGATCGCCACGGTGATCTGGAAGTTCAGCGCTTCCTTGCCCTGGGCATCGATGAACGGGTCGGATTCACGCTTGATCTGCCAGATGACCAGTGGCCCGATCAGCGAACCGAACGGAATGAAAATTCCCACTAGTGCAGACAGGTGACAAAACATCGCCCATTGCCGCACTTCTTTGCTCGGCTGGGGCAACAGGACTTGCTCATCACTCATGACATTCTCCTTGTCTGAAGCGCACAACGATCAGTCGGCCAAGGCGGCCTTTTGCAGTTCGAAGATCTCGTTCATGCCTTTCTTCGCCAATTCCAGCATAGCGTTCAATTCTTCCGGCTGGAACGGCGCGCCCTCGGCGGTGCCCTGGACTTCGATGAAACCACCGGCGCTGGTCATGACCACGTTCAGGTCGGTCTCGGCGGCGGAATCTTCCAGGTAATCCAGGTCCAGCACCGGCTCGCCCTGGTACATGCCCACGGACACGGCGGCGATCATTTGCTTGAGCGGGTCACCGCCCTTGAGGCCGCCGCGCTTCTTGATCACTTTCAAGGCATCGACCAGCGCAACCATGGCCCCGGTAATGGAAGCCGTACGCGTGCCGCCGTCGGCCTGGATCACATCGCTATCGACATACAGCGTCACGTCGCCCAGCTTGGACATGTCCAGCGCAGCGCGCAGCGAACGACCGATCAGACGCTGGATTTCCAGGGTGCGGCCGCCCTGCTTGCCACGGCTGGCCTCACGCTGGTTCCGCTCGCCGGTGGCGCGCGGCAGCATGCCGTATTCGGCGGTCAACCAGCCCTGGCCTTGGCCCTTGAGAAACCGTGGTACGCCGTTTTCGACGCTGACGGTGCAGATGACCTTGGTATCACCGAATTCGACCAGTACAGATCCCTCGGCGTGTTTGGTGTAGTTGCGGGTAATGCGGATCGAGCGAAGCTGATCGGCAGCGCGACCACTTGGACGTTTCATAGGGAACACCTGTACAGAGGACGGAAAACTGCCGGACATTATAGAGCCGTGGGCCGCCAGAGGGCAGTTTAAAAAAGCTGACGCGACCGATGAACGCGCCCAAAGCCCCGGCCGACGGGCTGCAGCGGTTTGTTGCCGGAGCTGTTTGGGCGCTTGGGTCCCACTGCGCTACAATCCCGCGCCTTTGCTGTCCTTCAGCATTTATCCACAGATCCCAGGCCCCGCGACCATTGATTGTGGCCGGCCTGCATTGCGAGGAACCCCCATGGTGCACAGCATGACCGCCTTCGCCCGCGTCGAGAAAGCCGGGGCCCCAGGCACGCTGAGCTGGGAGCTGCGCTCGGGCAACAGCCGTTACCTGGAACCGCTCCTGCGCCTGCCCGAGTCCTTCCGCGACCTGGAAGGCAACGTGCGCGAAGCGCTGCGCCAGGGCCTGTCCCGAGGCAAGTTGGAATGCACCCTGCGTTTCACCGAAGAAAGCACCGGCAAACCCCTGCAAGTAGACCGCGAGCGCGCCGCGCAGTTGGTCGCCGCCGCCGAAACCATCGCCAGCCTGATCAAAAACCCCGCGGCCCTGATTCCATTGGAAGTCCTGGCCTGGCCCGGCGTGCTGGTGGGTGACGCGAGCGACCCCCAGGCGCTGAACGCCGAAGCGCTGGCACTGTTCAACCAAGGTTTGAAAGAGCTCAAGGCCGGTCGCGAGCGTGAAGGCGCGGAGCTGGCCCGGCTGATCAACGAGCGCCTGACTTCCATCGAAGAAGACGTCAGCACCCTGCGCGAGCTGGTCCCGCAGATGCTCGCCACCCAGCGCCAGAAGGTCCTCGATCGTTTCGCCGACATGAAGGCCGAGCTGGACCCGCAACGCCTGGAACAGGAAATGGTCATGCTCGCGCAAAAGAGCGACGTGGCCGAAGAACTGGATCGCCTGAGCACCCACATCATCGAAGTCCGCCGGGTGCTCTAGTCCGGCGGCGCGGCCGGTCGCCGCCTCGACTTCCTGATGCAAGAGCTCAACCGCGAAGCCAATACACTGGGCTCCAAAGCCTTCGACCCGCGCAGCACCCAGGCAGCGGTCAACCTCAAGGTGTTGATCGAGCAAATGCGCGAACAAGTGCAGAACATTGAGTAAGGCTAACCCGACATGACCCACAGCACCGGCACTCTCTATATCATTTCCGCGCCCTCGGGCGCCGGCAAGACCAGCCTGGTCAAGGCGCTGATCGACGCCGAGCCGCAGATCCGCGTCTCGGTCTCGCACACCACCCGTGCCATGCGCCCGGGCGAAATCAACGGCGTGAACTATCACTTCGTCGACCGCGAAGAGTTCGTGAAGATGGCCGAGCACGGCGACTTCCTGGAGCGCGCCGAAGTCTTCGGCAACCTCTACGGCACGTCGCAAAGCTATCTGCAGCAGACCCTCGACGAAGGCCACGACCTGATCCTGGAAATCGACTGGCAAGGCGCCGAGCAGGTGCGCAAGCTGATGCCCCAGGCCCGCTCGATCTTCATCCTGCCACCGAGCCAGCAGGCCTTGCGCCAGCGCCTGACCAACCGCGGCCAGGACAGCGACGAAATCATCGAGGGCCGGATGCGTGAAGCGGTCAGCGAAATGAGCCACTACGTCGACTACGATTACCTGATCATCAACGACGATTTCGCCCACGCGCTGGACGACCTGAAGGCGATTTTCCGCGCCAGCCAGCTGCAACAGAAACGCCAGCAGCAACGTTTCGGTAAATTATTGGCCGAACTACTGGGCTGAACAGCCCTTCCCAAAACCGCTGCGACGGCTTTACATTGGTACTCGCAGCGCGCCGAGGGGTTTGGTTAAAAAATCAGCGCTTCCCTAAACGCTGGTGTTTTTTTAAACTGTCGAGTCCGCTCGCCCAACCGGGCAGCGCGCATATTGCATTCGCTCCGAGGAATACCATGGCCCGCGTAACCGTTGAAGACTGCCTAGAACACGTGGAAAACCGCTTTGAGCTGGTCATGCTCTCTACCAAGCGTGCCCGTCAACTGGCCACCGGCGGCAAAGAGCCATTGGTCCAGTGGGAAAACGACAAGCCTACCGTGGTAGCGCTGCGTGAAATCGCCGAAGGCCTGATGAGCTACGAGTTCATCGCCAACGCTGAGATCGTCGAAGACGAACCGCTGTTCGCAGCGTTCGAGGACGAGTCCAACGAGGCGGTCTAAGCCTATGCCTGGTCGACGTAGCACGGCGCGGGGTCACAGCAAACGGCAGGAGTCACCATCATGCCGAGCATAGACGCCCTCGCCGATCGCTTATCGGCCTACCTCGGCACGGACCAGGTCAACCTGGTCCGCCGAGCCTATTTCTACGCCGAACAAGCCCACGACGGCCAACGCCGACGCAGCGGCGAGGCGTACGTCACGCACCCGCTTGCGGTGGCGAACATTCTTGCCGACATGCACATGGACCATCAGAGCCTGATGGCGGCGATGCTGCATGACGTGATCGAAGACACCGGCATTGCCAAGGAAGCGCTGCAAGCGCAGTTCGGCGAAACCGTGGCCGAACTGGTCGACGGGGTCAGCAAGCTGACCCAGATGAACTTCGAGACCAAGGCCGAGGCCCAGGCCGAAAACTTCCAGAAAATGGCCATGGCCATGGCGCGCGACATCCGCGTGATCCTGGTCAAGCTCGCCGACCGCCTGCACAACATGCGCACCCTGGAAGTGCTGTCCGGCGAAAAACGCCGGCGCATCGCCAAGGAAACCCTGGAAATCTACGCCCCCATCGCCAATCGCCTGGGCATGCATGCCATCCGCATCGAGTTTGAAGACCTGGGCTTCAAGGCGATGCACCCGATGCGTTCGGCGCGGATCAACCCGGCCGTCAAGCGCGCCCGGGGCAACCGCAAGGAAATCGTCAACAAGATCGAAGAGTCCCTGAGCCACTGCCTGGCCATCGACGGCATCGAAGGCGAAGTCAGCGGGCGCCAGAAACATCTCTACGGCATCTACAAGAAAATGCGCGGCAAGCGCCGGGCCTTCAACGAGATCATGGACGTCTACGCGTTCCGGATCATCGTCGACAAGGTCGACACCTGCTACCGCGTGCTGGGTGCTGTGCATAATTTGTACAAACCGTTGCCGGGGCGCTTCAAGGACTACATCGCGATCCCCAAGGCCAACGGCTACCAGTCGCTGCACACCACGCTCTTCGGCATGCACGGCGTGCCGATCGAAATCCAGATCCGCACCCGTGAAATGGAAGAGATGGCCAACAACGGCATCGCCGCCCACTGGCTCTACAAATCCAGCGGTGACGAACAGCCCAAGAGCACCCACGCCCGCGCCCGGCAGTGGGTCAAGGGCGTGCTGGAAATGCAGCAGCGCGCCGGCAACTCCCTGGAATTCATCGAGAGCGTGAAGATCGACCTGTTCCCGGACGAGGTCTACGTCTTCACGCCCAAGGGCCGGATCATGGAGCTGCCCAAGGGCTCCACGGCCGTGGACTTTGCCTATGCGGTGCACACCGACGTCGGCAACAGCTGCATTGCCTGTCGCATCAACCGCCGCCTGGCACCGTTGTCCGAACCGCTGCAAAGTGGCTCCACGGTGGAGATCGTCAGCGCCCCCGGCGCGCGCCCCAACCCGGCATGGCTCAACTTCGTGGTCACCGGCAAGGCCCGCACGCACATCCGTCACGCGCTGAAGCTGCAACGTCGCTCCGAATCCATCAGCCTCGGCGAACGCCTGCTGAACAAGGTCCTGAACGGCTTCGACACCTCCCTGGACAAGATCCCGGGTGAGCGGGTGCAGGTGATGCTCCACGAATACCGTCTCGAATTGATCGAAGACCTGCTCGAAGACATCGGCCTGGGCAATCGCATGGCCTATGTCGTCGCCCGTCGCCTGCTCGGCGAAGGCGAACAGCTGCCAAGCCCCGAAGGCCCGCTGGCGATTCGCGGCACCGAAGGCCTGGTGCTCAGCTATGCCAAGTGTTGCACGCCGATCCCGGGCGATCCGATTGTCGGCCACCTGTCCGCCGGCAAGGGAATGGTGGTGCACCTGGACAACTGCCGCAACATCAGCGAAATCCGCCACAACCCGGAAAAATGCATCCAGCTCTCCTGGGCCAAGGATGTCACCGGCGAATTCAATGTCGAGCTGCGAGTCGAGCTGGAACACCAGCGCGGCCTGATCGCCCTGCTGGCCAGCAGCGTCAACGCCGCCGACGGCAATATCGAAAAAATCAGCATGGACGAGCGCGATGGTCGCATCAGTGTCGTCCAATTGGTGGTCAGCGTGCACGACCGTGTGCACCTGGCCCGCGTGATCAAGAAGCTGCGCGCCCTGACCGGCGTTATCCGCATCACCCGGATGCGCGCATAACGCCTCAATAGCCTATTCCTTACAAGGAGTCATCGATGACCAAGACCGTAATCACCAGCGACAAGGCCCCAGCCGCCATCGGCACCTATTCCCAGGCGATCAAGGCCGGCAACACGGTGTACATGTCGGGCCAGATCCCACTGGACCCGAAAACCATGGAACTGGTGGAAGGCTTCGAAGCCCAGACCGTGCAGGTGTTCGAAAACCTCAAGGCCGTGGCCGAGGCTGCCGGTGGTTCGTTCAAGGACATCGTCAAGCTGAATATCTTCCTCACCGACCTGAGCCACTTTGCCAAGGTCAACGAGATCATGGGCAAATACTTCGACCAGCCCTACCCTGCCCGCGCCGCCATCGGCGTAGCGGCCCTGCCGAAGGGTTCGCAGGTCGAGATGGATGCCATCCTGGTCCTCGAGTAATAAGGTCGGCGCAGCTTCCCCCGCTGCGCCGTTTTCGTCTTGAAAGGATTCCACCATGCGCAAAGCGCTTGCTCTCTCGCTGGCAGCCCTGCTTCTGGGCGGCTGCGCCAGCGACCCTGCCGACCGTGACATCAGCGGCACCTGGATCAACCAGGCGGCCATCGACGCTGCCGCCAAGGGCGGCCCGCTGCGCGAAGCGCTGCAAGGCTATGGCCCGAACCTGGAATGGGACGTCAACACCCGGGCCGGCCAGGCGCGCTACACCAACGGTTTTGAAAACGTCGAAGGCAAGTTGCTGGGCGAAGAAGACGGCGCCTGGAAAGTCGACTTCTACGGCAGCTCCGCCAGCGAACTCCAGCGCGCCGGCAACCAGTAGAGCCAGGCCGCCACCGAAAACGAACCGCAACAGGTGTTCGACCGCGCGCAAGTCCAGGTACCGGAAGGCGCACCCCTCGGTGCCAGTTTCGAGCGCGCGCTGTATGCCGCTTACCTCGGTGGCACTTGGAACATCACCAGCGGCCCCGGCCAGGGCGCCACCGTGCAATTCCAGCCCGACGGCCAGGTCAGCGGCCTGCCGGGTGCCGATCGCTACGCCTTGTGCCTGGCCGGCGATTGCGCCTCCATGAGCGGCGGCAACGACAACATCTGGCTGCAGCAGAACGGCCAGGGCAATACATGGATCTTTGCCCGCGACGGCAAGAAATTGGAAATTTTCCAGACCGTGAATGCGGCATTGGCGGACGAAATGCCGTCGTTCACGCCGGGCAACCGGCAGTGGGTGCTTGAAAAGCAGTAACGCGATTCAGGTGACAACAAAACTCCCTGTGGGAGCGAGCTTGCTCGCGATAGCGGTGTAACAGTCAACTTCGATATTGACTGTCAGGGCCTCATCGCGAGCAAGTTCGCTCCCACAGTTTGTTTTTGGGCTGCCAGGGGAATCAGCAGCGCCCTTCCAGAATCGCCGCATACCCCTCGCGAAAACTCGGATAACGCGGCGTCCAGCCCAAGGCCTTCGCCCGGGCATTGCTGCAGCGCTTGCTGCCGGCGCGCCGCACGCTGGCATCTTCGGCCCACTCGGTAACACCCATGAATTCCCGCAGCCAGCCCACGACTTCGGCCAACGGCGCAGGGGCATCGTCGACGCCGATGTAGCAGTCGTCCAGCACCTTGCCTTGGCGATCAGCCTCCAGCAGAAACGCCAGCAAGCCGGCCGCGTCGTCAGCGTGGATACGATTGGCGTACAGCGGCGGGTCGATCACCACGCGATAACCCTGGCGCACCTGGCTCAGCAACCACTCCCGACCTGGACCATAAATGCCGGTCAGGCGCACGCGACTGGCCGGAATGCCGCTGTCCAGGGCGACTTGCTCGGCTTCGAGCATCAGTCGACCGGAATACCCGCCGGCCACGGTGGGCGAAGTTTCATCCACCCATTCGCCCTGCTGCTGCCCATACACACTGCTGCTGGACACAAACAACAGGCGCTTGGGCCGTTGGCCATGCTGCTTCAGCCAGCCCAGCACATGCTGCAACCCTTCGACGTAAGCGGTGCGATAGCCCGCCTCGTCATGGTCGGTGGCCGCCGCGCTGTACACCAGGTAATCCAGCGACCCGGTGGGCCAGTCGGCGGGGCATTGCTCGCTGAACAAATCCCCTGCCACCCCGATGACGCCCGCCGGCAAGTTCGAAACCGTGCGCCGCAGGCCATGGACTTGCCAATGTTCGGCCACTAACCGGCTGGCCAGGCGGCCGCCGATATCACCGCAGCCGGCGATCAAAACAGAAGGCGCGGACATCAAGAACTCCTCTGGCAAAGCCGCAGACTAGCCTCCGCGGGGGATGAGCGGCTAGCCATGTGAGAAAAAAAGTTACTGTATTACTTTTGTTAACAAGAATTACTTGCAATAATGCTCGCCACTTTTGTTCTCGGCCCCCGAGGCCTGGAAGAACATCCATCTTCTTTTTTTCTCAGGTCCGGCCAGCATGAAACGCTCTCTATCCCCCGCTTCGCCAACCAATCGACCTCGTGCCTGGAGCACGGTAGCCGCCTTGTTGTTCAGCCTGTTGCTGGCACCTGCCGCGGCCTTCGCCGATGCACAGGCGCCCGCCACGACCCCAGCGACGACTCCGGCCGCCGCACCTGCTGCCGCCCAGGCGCCTGCCGATCCGGCCGCTCCTGTTGCGACGCCGGTCGCCACCGACCCGGCCCAAGCCGTCGAGGCCCCGGCACCTGAAGTGCTCGAAGCCGACAATACCCTGGGCATGGCCCACGACCTGTCGCCATGGGGCATGTACCAGAACGCCGACATCATCGTGAAGATCGTGATGATCGGTCTGGCCATCGCCTCGATCATCACCTGGACCATCTGGATCGCCAAAGGCTTCGAGCTGCTGGGTGCCAAGCGTCGCTTGCGCGGTGAAATCGCCGCCCTGAAAAAAGCCGCCACCCTCAAGGAAGCCAGCGCCACCGCGGCGAAGGAAGGCACCCTCGCCAACCTGCTGGTGCATGACGCCCTCGAAGAGATGCGCCTGTCGGCCAACAGCCGCGAGAAGGAAGGCATCAAGGAGCGCGTGAGCTTCCGCCTCGCGCGCCTGGTCGCCGCCTGCGGTCGCAACATGAGCAGCGGCACCGGTGTGCTCGCCACCATTGGTTCCACCGCGCCGTTTGTCGGCCTGTTCGGCACCGTGTGGGGCATCATGAACAGCTTCATCGGCATCGCCAAGACCCAGACCACCAACCTCGCCGTCGTCGCTCCGGGTATTGCCGAAGCCCTGCTGGCAACGGCACTGGGCCTGGTCGCGGCAATCCCGGCGGTGGTGATCTACAACGTCTTCGCCCGCTCCATTGCCGGCTACAAGGCCCAGGTTTCCGACGCTTCGGCTGAAGTCCTGCTGCTGGTCAGCCGTGACCTCGACCACTTGCCGCCCGAGCGTGGCTCGCAACCGCACATGGTGAAAGTGGGGTAATCGGCCATGGGCCTGCATTTGAAAGAAGGCGCAGACGACGATCTGGCCGAGAACCACGAAATCAACGTCACGCCGTTCATCGACGTGATGCTGGTGCTGTTGATCATCTTCATGGTGGCGGCCCCGCTGGCCACCGTGGACATCAAGGTCGACCTGCCGGCGTCGACGGCCAAGCCTTCGCCGCGGCCAGAGAAACCGGTGTTCCTCAGCGTCAAGGCCGATCAGCGCCTGTTCCTCGGTGAGGAAGAGGTCAAGGCCGACACCCTCGGCGCGACCCTCGACGCCAAGACCCAGGGCAAGAAAGACACGACGATCTTCTTCCAGGCCGATAAAGGCGTGGACTACGGCGACCTGATGAGCGTGATGGACGCACTGCGAAGCGCCGGCTACCTGAAGGTCGGCCTGGTCGGACTCGAGACGGCGCCTAAAAAATGATCACGACGCGCCAAAAGCTGACGCGTTACAGCGGTAGCCTGGCAGTGGTGCTGGGCGTGCATGCGCTCGCCATCGCCCTGGCGCTGAACTGGACCACGCGAGCGCCCATCGAGTTGCCGCCCCAGGCGATGATGGTCGAGCTGGCGCCGGTCCCAGCCCCGCCGCCACCGGCACCGCCAAAAGTCGTCACACCGCCGCAACCGCCCGAGCCGGTGGAAGAGCTGCCGCTGCCTAAACTCGCCGAAGCACCGAAGCCTGAAATCGCCGTGCCCAAGCCGGTCAAGCCCACGCCCAAGCCTCAACCGCCCAAGCCCAAACCGGTGGAGAAAAAACCCGAGCCGCCGAAGGAACAGCCGTCGGAGCAGAAACCCAGCGACACGCCGCCAACCCAGTCAGTGGCCGAGAAGTCCGCGCAACCGGCGCCTGGCCCGTCGCCCGCGCAATCAGCCGCCAAGGCCAACTGGCAGGGCACGCTGCTGGCGCACCTGGGCAAGTACAAGAAGTACCCGCCCAGGGCCCAGCAAATGAACAAGGAAGGCACCAACCGCCTGCGTTTCGTGGTGGATGCCGACGGCAACGTGTTGTCATTCGAACTGGTGGGCAGTTCCGGCACCGAGTTGCTGGACCGGGCCACCCTGGAAATGATCCGCCGCGCCCAGCCGTTGCCCAAGCCACCGGCGGAGTTGCTGACCAACGGCACTATCGAACTGACGGCACCGTTTGTGTACTCCATCGACAAGCGCCGGCGTTGACCCAATCTGGCAACCCGATTGCAGGTTGAATCCTGTGGCGAGGGAGCTTGCTCCCGCTGGGCCGCGAAGCGGCCCCAAAACCAGCGAATGTGCTGCATCAGGCAGACCGCGTTCGCCGCACCAGAGGCCTGCTGCGCAGGCCAGCGGGAGCAAGCTCCCTCGCCACAATGAGCACAACCGACCTAAAGGCATCGAAAGATGCCTTTTTCATATCCAGCAACGCCCCACAGACATTCGCCAGTGTCCCACCGCACCCCCAGTCTGATAACGTGCGTCTATCGATTGCAGCCGGTATGCTTGGCTCGCAACTTCACGGACGCTCGCCATGACCCTCACAGAATTACGCTACATCGTGACCCTCGCCCAAGAGCAGCATTTCGGCCATGCGGCCGAGCGCTGCCACGTCAGCCAGCCGACGCTGTCGGTGGGTGTGAAAAAACTTGAAGACGAACTCGGTGTGCTGATTTTCGAGCGCAGCAAAAGCGCCGTGCGCCTGACCCCGGTGGGCGAAGGCATCGTCGCCCAGGCACAGAAGGTCCTTGAACAGGCCCAAGGCATTCGCGAACTGGCCCAGGCCGGCAAGAACCAACTGACCGCCCCGCTGAAAGTCGGCGCGATCTACACCGTCGGCCCGTACCTGTTTCCGCACCTGATTCCGCAACTGCACCGGGTCGCCCCGCAGATGCCGTTGTACATCGAAGAAAATTTCACCCACGTGCTGCGCGACAAGCTGCGCAACGGCGAGCTGGACGCGATCATCATCGCCCTGCCGTTCAACGAAGCCGACGTCCTGACCCTGCCGCTCTATGACGAACCGTTCTACGTCCTGATGCCGGCAGAGCACCCCTGGACCCAGAAAAAAACCATCGACGCCGCCCTGCTCAACGACAAGAGCCTGCTGCTGCTCGGCGAGGGCCACTGCTTCCGCGACCAGGTGCTCGAAGCCTGCCCGACCCTGACCAAGGGCAGCGAAGGCGCCAAGCACACCACGGTGGAATCCAGCTCCCTGGAAACCATTCGCCACATGGTCGCTTCCGGCCTGGGTATCTCGATCCTGCCGCTGTCGGCGGTGGACAGCCATCATTACTCCCCTGGCGTGATCGAAGTCCGCCCGCTGACGCCACCCGTGCCGTTCCGCACCGTTGCCATCGCCTGGCGCGCCAGCTTCCCGCGGCCCAAGGCCATCGAAATCCTCGCCGACTCGATCCGCCTGTGCTCCGTGGCCAAGCCGCCCGCTGCCAAGTAAGCCGCTGCCATGACTGAGCTGTCGAAAGTGCCGGTCACGACACTCAAGGGTGTCGGTGAAGCCATGGCCGAGAAACTGGCCAAGGTCGGCCTGGAAAACCTCCAGGACCTGCTGTTTCACCTGCCGTTGCGCTATCAGGACCGCACCCGCGTGGTGCCCATCGGCCATCTGCGCCCGGGGCAGGACGCGGTGATTGAAGGCACCGTCAGCGGCGCCGATGTAGTCATGGGCCGTCGTCGCAGCCTGGTGGTGCGCCTGCAGGATGGCACCGGTGGGCTCAGCCTGCGCTTCTATCACTTCAGCAATGCGCAAAAGGAAGGTCTCAAGCGCGGCACCCGCGTGCGTTGCTACGGCGAAGCACGGCCCGGGGCGTCGGGGCTGGAGATCTATCACCCGGAATACCGCAGCATTACCGGTGACGAACCGCCGCCCGTGGATGAAACCCTGACCCCGGTCTATCCGCTCACCGAAGGCCTGACCCAACAACGTTTGCGCCAGCTCTGCCAGCAAACCCTGACGCTACTGGGCCCCAGCAGCCTGCCCGACTGGCTGCCCACGGACCTGGCGCGGGATTACCAGTAGGCGCCGCTGGCCGCTGCGCTCCGCTACCTGCACCATCCGCCCGCCGATGCCGACGTCGACGAACTCGCCCTCGGCCATCACTGGGCCCAGCATCGCCTCGCGTTCGAAGAACTGCTGACCCATCAACTGTCCCAGCAACGCCTGCGCGAAAGCCTGCGTTCCCTGCGCGCCCCGGCCATGCCCAAGGCCAAGGACCTGCCGGCCCGCTACCTGGCCAACCTCGGCTTCACCCCAACGGGCGCCCAGCAGCGGGTGGGCAACGAAATCGCCTACGACCTGAGCCAGCCCGAGCCGATGCTGCGGCTGATCCAGGGCGATGTCGGCGCCGGCAAGACCGTGGTTGCCGCCCTCGCCGCGCTGCAGGCCTTGGAGGCCGGTTATCAAGTGGCGTTGATGGCGCCCACCGAGATCCTGGCCGAGCAACATTTCATCACCTTCCAGCGCTGGCTCGAACCACTGGGCATTGAAGTCGCCTGGCTGGCCGGCAAGCTCAAGGGCAAGAACCGCGCCGCCGCCCTGGCGCAGATCGCCGAGGGCGCGCCGATGGTGGTCGGCACCCATGCGCTGTTCCAGGATGAAGTGCAGTTCAAGAACCTGGCGCTGGTGATCATCGACGAACAGCACCGCTTCGGCGTGCAACAACGCCTGGCTTTGCGGCAGAAAGGCGTTGGAGGGCGCATGTGTCCCCATCAACTGATCATGACCGCCACGCCGATCCCACGGACCCTGGCGATGAGCGCCTACGCCGACCTCGACACCTCGATCCTCGACGAACTGCCCCCCGGCCGCACACCGGTCAACACCGTGCTGGTCACCGATACCCGACGAGTGGAAGTGATCGAGCGCGTGCGCAGCGCCTGTGCCGAAGGGCGGCAGGCCTATTGGGTGTGCACATTGATCGAAGAGTCGGAAGAGCTGACCTGCCAGGCGGCCGAAACCACCTTCGAGGACCTCACCGCCGCCCTCGGAGAGTTGAAGGTCGGGCTGATCCACGGCCGCATGAAACCCGTCGAAAAAGCCGCGGTCATGGCTGAATTCAAGGCCGGCGCCCTGCAACTGCTGGTCGCCACAACGGTGATCGAGGTCGGCGTCGACGTGCCAAACGCCAGCCTGATGATCATCGAAAACCCCGAGCGCCTGGGCCTGGCGCAGTTGCACCAGCTGCGCGGCCGGGTGGGCCGGGGCAGCGCCGCCAGCCATTGCGTCTTGCTCTATCACCCGCCACTGTCGCAGATCGGGCGCCAGCGGCTGGGGATCATGCGCGAAACCAACGACGGTTTCGTCATCGCCGAAAAAGACCTCGAATTGCGCGGCCCCGGTGAAATGCTCGGCACGCGCCAGACCGGTCTGCTTCAATTCAAGGTAGCCGACTTGATGCGCGACGCCGATCTGCTCCCTGCCGTGCGCGACGCCGCCCAGGCCCTGTTGGAACGCTGGCCCGACCACGTCAGCCCGCTGCTGGATCGCTGGCTGCGTCATGGGCAGCAATACGGCCAAGTGTGAGCACGCGCTCAGTTTTCAAGACCCGCGTGCCGGACAAGCTGGTTATACTGACCAACTTGTAGGAAAACGGATACAGACCATGACAGAAGCTGCCCTCGTCCCCGAAGCCCCGCACGCTCCGTCTGTTATTCGGCTGTTGCTCGAGAAATTGGGCATCGGCTATGACGAAGTACTCGAACGACCCGGGCTGAACCCAGCCCGCAAGGTGCAGGCTGTGTTGCTGCACGATGCCGTTGGCGCGCTCATGGTGCTGTTTCCACAAAGCCAGCTGCTGGACCTCAATCGCCTGGCCGAACTCACCGGTCGCAAGCTCACGGCGGTGCCGACCGAACGCCTGGAGCGCATGCTCGGCAAACACAGCCTGAGCCTGCTGCCCGGCCTGCCCGCGCTAACCAGCTCACCGTGCCTGTACGAAGAAAGCCTGCTGCGCGAACCCAAATTGCTGATCAACTCCGGCGAGCCGGGGCTGCTGCTGGAAGTGACCAGCGAAGCGTTCAAGACCATGCTCACCAAGGCCAGCGCCGCGACATTTGGCGAAGCCGTGAGCAATATCACCCCCAACCTGGACCGCCCGCACGACGACCGCGCGGAAATCACCCAGGCTGTGCAAGCGTTTACCGCCCGGCGTATCCAGCAACGGCTGGAAGAAACCATCGAAATCCCGCCGCTGGCTGAAACCGCGCAAAAAATCATCAAGCTGCGGGTCGACCCCGACGCCACCATCGACGACATCACCGGCGGGGTGGAAACCGATCCGGCCCTGGCCGCGCAAGTGGTGAGCTGGGCCGCCTCGCCCTACTACGCCTCGCCCGGCAAGATTCGCTCGGTGGAAGACGCCATCGTCCGGGTGCTGGGCTTCGACCTGGTGATCAACCTCGCACTGGGCCTGGCCCTGGGCAAGACCCTGAGCCTGCCCAAGGACCACCCGCAACACACCACGCCGTACTGGCAGCAATCGATCTACACCGCCGCCGTCATCGAGGGCCTGACCCGCGCCATGCCGCGGGCCCAGCGCCCCGAAGGCGGCCTGACCTACCTGTCGGGCCTGCTGCATAACTTCGGTTATCTGCTGCTGGCCCACGTGTTCCCGCCGCACTTCTCGCTGATCTGCCGACACCTGGAGGTCAACCCGCACCTGTGCCATAGCTACGTGGAGCAACACTTGCTGGGCATCAGCCGCGAGCAGATCGGCGCCTGGCTGATGCGCTACTGGGACATGCCCGACGAACTGGCCACCGCCCTGCGCTTCCAGCACGACCCGCACTACGACGGCGACTACGCCGCCTACCCGAACTTGGTGTGCCTGGCCGTGCGCCTGCTGCGCGCGCGCAGCATTGGCTCCGGCCCGGATGAAGACATCCCGGATGCGTTGCTCGAACGTGTGGGCCTGACCCGGGAAAAGGCCAACGATGTGGTCAGCAAAGTGCTTGAAGCCGAAGTGCTGCTGCGGGAATTGGCTTCGCAGTTCGGTCACTGACCGCATTGCAGGCAACTGAGCTTTTGTGGCGAGGGAGCTTGCTCCCGCTCGGCTGCGCAGCAGACGCAAAACCTGCCGACGCGATCCGCCTGGAGGACCGCGTCAATCCATTTGGGGCCGCTTCGCAGCCCAGCGGGAGCAAGCTCCCTCGCCACAGGCTTCCCGACTAGACCTTCTTGGCCTTCCTCGGCTTCAAATACTTGGTCAGCCCCTGGAACCAGATCACCAGCGCCGGGTTGCCCTTGATCTGGATCGACTTGTCCTGAATCCCCGTCATGAATGCCAACTGCTTGTTCTTGGCCTGCATCGTCGCGAAGCCATAGGCGGCGTCCTTGAAGGCGATAGCGAAGGCCGGGGTCGGGTAAACCCCGGACTGGCTGGTGATGCGCTGGTTCTTCACGGTGAAATGCCGGGCGACCTTGCCGTCCAGGGTTTGTAGCTGGAACACCAATTCCTTGTCGCCCAACTGCTGTTGGAACGCCGGGTTGGTCCGGCTGGCCTTGCCCATCAACAACCCCAGCATCCACAACAGAAAACGAAATTTCATGGGCACAGCCTCGTGAGAAAAGATCAATGGCTGGCAGTTTAGCGATTCTTCGGCGCAACGCCATCATCGGATCGCTTTAGCGGAAGATGAGCTTGTTTTCGCGAAAGATGACTGCTAAGTCACGAATCCAAAAATCAAAAGATTGCAGTCTTCGGCAGCGCCTACATCGATTTCCGTAGGAGCTGCCGAAGGCTGCGATCTTTTGATCTTTTTGCCCTGCCAAACCCTCGGACATTTCCTTCAAGACGCAGGGCTGTTCATGAACTAGGCACCCTGGTTTTGCGCGGCTAACCTGGGTTCGTCATCGCAAAAAACGGTGACACGGACGTGCAAGTCCGGTACATATCGGCGCGCAACTGCTACGCCAAACGGCTCACGCTCGTATTGGTGTGTTTATGGCGGCTGCGCGCGGGAGACTCTCGAGGTCTGCCGGGGTCCGATATGCCCGGTCTTGCACACCCGCGCACAGCTGCCACCCCTTTCGGTGCAACGAAAGGTGCCAGCCTTCATTCAATACATATCGGAAATACATTTATGTTCAAGGTCACTCCCAATCCGCCACAAAGCGGCCACAAATCCCGAGTCGAAGCGCAGGAAGAAAAAAAGCTCGAAGACGCCGCCACCCGCGCCCTCGACTACTACCTCAACCCCAAGCCCGCCTCACCGCCCAAACCCGACAAAAACCAACTCTTCGTCGTATCCCCCCACATCGACACCGAAACGCTGCTGGCCGACGCCG